>NZ_BCPZ01000383.1:0-398 GCF_001950615.1 Candidatus Protochlamydia sp. W-9 | reverse complement strand
CCATTTTGACCTCTCATGTCATATTAAACATTAGCTTGGGAAAACAAATGTTTTAAATGATGCAGAGGTCCTTTGTCATTTAAATTTTATTCTTCTTATTTATTATCAAAGAGATAAATTCAAAATTCAGGTTAACTAACAAAAAGCTAAAACTTTTTCGCTTCAAGATAATATTCTAAATTGGATTGAAGCTGAATAAGAAAATATTACAGCCACCTTTACCTTCTTCTCTTTGGCTCCGGCTAGGAAAAAATTATGTTACTAGATAGTGTAGTCACGAGAAATAAAATAAATGCTTAAATGTGCTACTCTTCTACGCTCATCAATGGAGCATCTTATGGAAGCGCACAGAAGACATGATATATCCGACAGAGTTTGGAATTTACTGGAACCTCATT
>NZ_BCPZ01000382.1:0-155 GCF_001950615.1 Candidatus Protochlamydia sp. W-9 | reverse complement strand
TTTATTTAAAGAAGAACCTTTTTGTTCCTCTATTTGCTTATCTTTTGGATAAAAGAGGAGAAATCACAGGAATTGCTTTTATTGATTTTCCATCGATAGATGTTTGCCACAATAAACGCATAAAAAGAAACAAGGTCTTTAAAGGTTTAGCAAAG
>NZ_BCPZ01000381.1:0-18594 GCF_001950615.1 Candidatus Protochlamydia sp. W-9 | reverse complement strand
CATTTGAGCAAGAATATCGAACCAATCATCCTAATTGCTCACGATTAGAAGCACTAAAATATGCTGATAACAAAGTGCGCGAAACGATTCAGGAGTTAGCGAACCTTGATATCCCTAATGCGGCTTCTGTTGATGGCTCAGACTATGCCTAAATTGGCTTTTATTTTAAGAGGGAAATTTTCCCTCTTATTCTTTAACTCTCACTACACTAATGTTTATTAATTTTTATTGATGAATAAAGCTTTTATTCTCATTTTTCTAAGCATTTACAAAAGAATAACTCTAAGTTTTTCACTGCGCTGTGATATTTAGTGGTAAAGGATTAGGGTCTGCGAGTTTGATTTTGTCTTTGTTGACCTGTGCTGCATTGAACATAGCAACTTTGAGAAAAGGCGCAAGTTGATCGGTTGGGAAAGTCTCTTCTGGGTTAAAAGCCGCTTGTGTAAGCAAATATAAATAGTCAGATCTAACTACTTCTTGTCCTGCAACTTGTTGAATATTGCGCCAAAAATTGCGTTTATAATGGGGATGAGACTCTAGAAAAGCTTGAACTTGTGCAATTGTTGGAGCTAAAGCATTAATTTCTGGTCCTTCTTGATAATAATTTTTCCAACCTTGAAAAGCTTGTCGAACAAGGACTGGTAATTGAGATACTGAAAGTGTTTGTAAATTTTGTATTTGTTCGTATTCTTTATTATCAATTAATTGTACATATTCTTTAGGCGCTTTTTTCCAAAATTTTGGTTGCCATTCTTCTACCTGATTTAAAAATTCAGAAAACTCTTTCGGATTGATAGGCCGTAAATTAGATTCAGAGGCTAAAAGACGGCTCCATGTATGATACAAAAATAATAAATCGGGAGGAGCTGAAACAAAATTATCTGCTTCATTTAATACAAGCGTTTCTTTAGTTGTTTGAAAACCTGGAAGATAAGCTGTTTTTTTTAATGCATTAGCCCGTAAAAAAGAGGGAAACTGCCATAGAAAAACAGAAAATTCACGATTAGTCACATCGAGAAAAGGTTCTGCTTTTTTCTCTTGTTGCATGACTCCTTGATACCAATTCATACTGCCCCAAATCAAGGACATAACCATTGTTGCTAATACAATCCAAAGCCAAATGGGTAGCGACCTCAAACCAAGAGGTTGACCCTCTTGAATAAAATCTCCTTCGGTTAATAAAGGATTAATCGAAGGAGATTTTGTTTCAATGGTATCTTTATCAAAAGGGCCGTTATTACCTTCTGGATTCATAGATTAAAATCCGTATGAGCCTCTGAAACTTAAATAATGAGTGGCACGTTTACAAAACTGCCCATCCAAAGAATATCCATCATGATACTCTAAGAAAAGTCTAAATTTACGTCGAATACCTGAAACTTTTCCCCATTCCCATCCTAGCACATAAGTTTGGTTGATATGTTTTTTAAAATGGGATTGGTAACGGAAGTGCATACCAAAAAAAGGTTCGCTATACAAACGATTGCAGTGGTCACGATAACCCAACTGAGAAAGTCTCAATTCTAATCCTGTTTCAAGATAGAAAGGTCCTACTCTAAAAGAATCATCTTGGCAACAAACCCAACCCATTACTCCATATAATCGAATCTGCTCTTTTTGCCAAGAAACAGACAAATCGATGGCTTCAATACTTGGATTACGTCGATCAAAGTGAGGATGATTAATCAAAAACTCATCACCAATATGCGTAGAAATGTGATATCCTCTTAACCGAAGAGCCCAATTACCAAAAGCATAAGTAATGGGAATACCCACATAATAGTCAGCGTCAATAAGTGGAGCAGATTTATGCAAAGGATCAAAAATTGCCCAGACTCCCCCTTCCAACTCTAATTGAAGGTCTCCTCTAAACTTCCAAATGTCACACCAACGAAAAATAGGTAAGGTATCCCCAAATGATACATCAATCACGTTTTTAACCGTTGCCCGGTCATTAAAGCGCCAACCTACTGAATATGTTAATTGGCGGGGATCCGCCAAAAAGGGGCGAAACATTGGAGGGCCCTCAGGCAGCCAAATTCCCCAAAGATTATGAGATCTCGCATATTCAGCATCTGTTTCTGGTTCTACTGATGACCAGCAGTTTTCATTGTAAATTTCTGGATGAGCCTCTCGATAATTATCAAGTTCTTTCGAAGCTTCAATTGTTTCAGAAATTGTTGCACTTTTGCTGCTATCATTCGTTTCTTTATCAAAATTTTCTGCTAAAAGAAATGCCGAATTTAAACTCAACAAAAAGATCCAAGGCTTGATATAGCGTATCATAATTACTCTCACGCGTGTTATTAAGAATTTCTTAAAATAGATTTTACAAAATCCCCTTTAAGTCTCTATTGTTTTTTATTCAAAAGAAACTAGGGATAGCAAAATAACGAGTAATCTGCAAGTAGAACCAAAAAAATGATATGATTTTTATCATAAATTACAAAAAAGATAGGAAAAGAAGAAAATTTTTGAAGAGCCGATGCATCTACACAATCGACGGATTTACCATCGTTTTATATTAATCTGCACCGACTTAAATATTATTGTTTTTCTAGAATCGAGCAGTGGCAAGTTTTGGTTTGTTTACATTCACATACACAAACATGTTTACATCTACAACCACTTGAACAATAAGCAGTTTTGGACGTAGGATTGATATTTTCATTTTTAGCGTAAGCAGTTGACATAAATATTAATCCCCCTACTAAAAAAAATAGATTTCTCATCTTTGCCTCCTTTGTATGCAAGTTTCTCCATAACCAATTTTTTTGTTTTTTTGAATAAGTTTTAATTAAATTCCTTAATTTCTTTTAAAGCTAACTTAATTTCACCTACTTTGCTATACCCGTAAAGGAATAAACAGGAGTTTTTATGAGAATGTATGACAATGATAGGCCTCGCCAAAAACGAGGAGGGTCTTTTTTAATTGCTTTGTTGATTGCAGCCTTTGCTTTTTTTATGTATTTTACACAAACCGAAATTAACCCCATCACGGGCGAAAAACAACAAGTTGCTTTAACTACCGATCAAGAAATAAAACTTGGTTTACAATCAGCTCCGAAAATGGCAGCTCAAATGGGTGGCGAAATTTCTTCAAAGGATCCTAGATTTCAAGAAGTTCAAAGAATAGGAAAGCTGATCTTGTCCAAAACCCAAGCTAAAAAAGGTCCCTGGCAATTTAAATTTCACCTTCTCGCAGACGATAAAATGATCAACGCTTTTGCTTTACCTGGAGGACAAATCTTTATCACATTAGGATTATTAAATAAGTTACAAACGGAAGGACAATTAGCAGGGGTTTTAGCCCATGAAATGGGACATGTCATTCAACGCCATTCCGCTCAGCAAATGGCCAAAGGACAGCTCGGTCAACTTTTAGTTATGGCTACTGGAATTGGAGCTGACAACGAATCAAACCGAGGCTATCAAGCAGCCATGATTGCTAGTGTCGTTAATCAGATGTCCCAACTTCGTTATGGAAGAAAAGACGAGCTTGAAGCAGATCAATGGGGACTTAAATTAATGGAAGAAACGGGCTATCATCCAAGTGCAATGATAGAAGTGATGAAAATCTTAGAAAAGGCTTCTTCGGAAATTCATCAACCGGAATTTTTACTCACACATCCTTATCCTGAGCATCGTATTAAAATGATTACTACGTATTTAAAAAAACATCCACCCTCTCCTCATCTAACAGAAGGAAGAAAACTTAAAGATATTTTTTATCAACCTCGTATTTTCTGATAAATTTAAGCCAATGGGTACGTTAAGTTAGTTTGATAAATGACTTAGAACCTTTAGAAAGGGAGCTGGATAAAAAGAGAGAATAATAATAGCCACAAATGAGGTGGTTCCCACAATTGCCGCTGGCATAGAGTAAGGGAGTTTTTCATCACTTTTGGATTCTGAAAACAATATTCCAATAATTCGTAAGTAATAATACGAAGAAAGGATTGTTGTGAGTAACCCAACAATAACGAGTCCATAATAGCCTGCTTGAAAGGCCACTTTGAAAACATAAAATTTAGCCAAAAATCCCGCTGTAGGAGGAATACCTGCTAGTGTTAATAAACAAATAGAAAGAAGACTTGCAAGCCAAGGAGATCGACTAAATAATCCATGTAAATCTGAAAAATGAACACCTTCTTGGTTTTGATCAAGATAAGCTAAAACGGCAAAACATCCAAATGTTGCAATAGCATAAATCACAAGATAAAAAGTCAAAGCGGATAAGGCTTCTTGATTTCCTATAACAACAGGAATCATTAAAAATCCTGCGTGCGAAATGCTTGAATAGGCAAAAAAGCGACGTAATTGCATTTGTTTTAATGCGACAAAATTAGCATAAATAAGAGTTGCGTAAACTAATGTATCAATCACCTGATTCCAAGCTGAATCAAATTGTGGCAACGCTCCAAAAAATAAACGTACAAAAGCAGCAAAAACCCCCACCTTAGTCCCTACAGCCATAAATGCCGTAACCGGGTTTGAAGCCCCAGCATAAACATCTGGAGACCAAGTATGAAAAGGAACAAGAGCCGCTTTAAAAGCCAGCCCTAAAGTTATCATGGCAATTCCACTAAAAAACAAAATTTTTTCCGTAGTTAAAGAAATCGTTTGATAAGAAGAAAGTAAAACATCTAATTGTGTCGTTCCAATTGCGCCATAAACTAAAGCAATTCCATATAAGAGAAATCCAGCGACAATCGAACCCATCAAAAAATATTTAAAAGATGATTCATGAGAAATTTCCCATTTTTTCATATACCCGCATAAAACGTATAATGAGATAGAAAGTGTTTCAATTCCTAAAAATAATGTTAGGAGATCCGCAGCGGCTCCAATCAAAATTAATCCAAAAACGGCCGATTGAAGAAGAAAAAAATATTCCCCATGCGATGCTTTGAATCTTTGAAAAAATGCAGTTGCTAAAAGAGAGGCTCCAATTCCGATTACTAAGAAAAAAACAGTAAAAAATCGTGCTAAAGAATCAAAATAAATCCAAGGATTTAACAATGAGCTATGATTAGGAGAAATTCCCCCCCATACGGCGAAAATGGATAGTGTAAGTCCACCAATAGAAATAAGAGAAGACCATTTTTTGGAACAGTTCTCACTGAAACTTTCTATAAGGATAATGATTAAAGCGGTCATTAAAACAATTAATAATGGCCCGATAGAAATAAAATCGGTTAATGTCAACGTAGGATTCATTTTATCATCTCCTGAGTCAATACTTGCGATTTGGAATGATCAGCATCTAAATATTTGAGAATTCCCATGGGATATAGGCCAATCCATAAGATTAAAACGATGAGAGGAGCAACAATCAAAAATTCTTTTTTTGTTAAATCAATCCATTGAACTTGATAAGGACTTGGCTCCTCAAAATACATTTTTTGCATCCAACGAAGCATATATATCACAGAAAATACAATTGTTAAGCCTGTAAGAGCAGTCAAATAAGGGTGTTTACCAAAAAGGCCGAGGAAAATGAGTAATTCACCCACAAAATTATTAGTTCCGGGTAAAGCAATGGAAGAGAGGACAAAAAAGAATGTCAACCAGCAAAGTTTAGGCATATACTTAGCTAAGCCTTTGGATGATCCAATTATTGTAAAACCAAGTCGATTTTCTAAATAGCCTGCAACCAAAAATAGGGCCGTAATGGTAATTCCATGGTTAAAAGCTTGTAAAATAGCTCCTTTTTGGGCAATAGGATCAAAAATAAACAGGCCTATTAAAATAAAGTTCACATGGGAAAAACTTGAATAGGCAAGTAAGCGTTTAAAATCATTTTGTCTCCAAGCTGCTAAAGCTCCATATAAAACACCGGTTATTGCTAATCCAAGTAACCAGGGACTCCACTCTTTCATTACATGCGGAAAAAGGCCTAATCCAATGCGGATAATTCCATAAATACCTGCTTTAGACAGCAATCCCGATAATAAAATTGTTCCCGAAGTTGAGGCTTGGTAATAAGTATCAGGAAGCCAAGCATGAAAAGGAAACAGGGGTGTTTTCACTGCAAAAGCTAATAAGAATGCTGCTGCAATTAAATTAACATAAGGATAAGAAGATTCCTGAGTTGACAATTGGGCTAAATCAAAAGTTCCAAAAAGAAAATAAAGAGCTAATACGGCAGCTATCATTAAAGCCGATCCTGCAAACATATAAACAATAAACTTAATAGCTGCTTCATGACGTTTACTTCCTCCCCACATATTCATTAAAAAATAAATAGGTAATAACATCGCCTCCCAAAAGATTGTAAAAAAGACAAGATCACGCGTCATGAAAAAACCACCCAATAATCCCTGTAAAAATAAAATTAATCCATAAAACAGCTTAGGATGTGACAATTTTTCACTATTTACATTCATAAAAACAATCGGGATGATGATTGCTGTTAAATATAAAAAAAGAAGAGAAATAGAGTCGATTTCAAGTGAAAAAGTAATAGATAAAAGGGCAAACCACTCATATTGAAAAAAAGATCCTATCCAAACAAAATGGTTACCTAAAAGGAAGAAAAAAGGAATTAAACTCAATCCCAATGAAGCCCATTTTAAATGTTTTTTCTCATTAATTGGTAGGATTCCTATTAAAATCGAAGAGACAAAAGGTATTAAAAATAACCAAAACAAGTTAGGCATGGAATCCCTCAATAATAAAATAAACAATCAATACACCAGCCCCTGTTACCATCCAAGCAATATATGAACGTACTTGGCCATTTTGAAATTTCTGTAACAATCCAGCTGTTTTTTGAACAACGTTTGTTGCCAATAAAAGAGAGCCGTTAATGGCATGTGCTTCTACTTTACCTACAATAAAAGAAGCTAAAATTCTTAAGGGATTGACAATTAAGCTTCGATAAAGCTTTTCGACATAAAAAGAATTTTTCAAAAAAACAATAGAATTTCCAAGATGTTTATAATAGCGTGTGTAAATAAATGCAGTCATAATAACACCAATTATCGATCCTAACATAGCTATTAAACCTGTCGCAGATAAGTGAAGACCGGTACTAAGATTTTTCTCTATAGCACTAATCCCGATCTCTTCTAAAAATTTTATTAAAGCAGGAGTAGAGTAGAACCTGAAACCTAAAAATCCCCCAACTACTGAGAGTAAACCTAAAATAGACACAGGAATTACCATCATAGCGGGCGCTTCTTGAACTTGACTAAGTTCTTGTTGAGTAGAACGGGGTTCGCCGTGAAATGTTAAACAATAAACCCGTAGCATGTACACACCCGTTAAAAGAGAAGCTACTAAACCCATACTAAAAAGCAAATGAGAACCCGATAAATATCCCAATTCTAAGATAAGATCTTTACTAAAGAATCCAGCAAATGGAAAAACTCCAGCTAAAGATAAAGCTCCTATTAAAAATAACCATCGCGTTTTAGTGAAGATTTTTGATAATCCTCCCATCTTTTCTAATGCAGTTGTGTCATGCATCATGTGAACAACATTTCCGGCAGAAAGAAAAAGAAGTGCCTTCACAAATGCGTGAATAGTCAAGTGAAACATTGCTGCATAGTAAGCTCCAATCCCGCAAGCTAAAAACATTAAGCCAAGCTGGCTCACTGTCGAATAGGCAAGGACTCGTTTTAAATCTGTTTGAGCTAAGGCACAAAGCCCTGCAAAAAGAGCTGTCATTCCCCCTACTATTCCAACAACATGCAGAGTTAATGGAGATAAGTCAAACAAAGTGTGAGTTCGAACAATCAAATAAATTCCCGCTGTTACCATTGTAGCAGCATGAATTAATGCAGAAACAGGAGTTGGGCCTTCCATCGCATCTGGGAGCCAGTGATAGAGTGGCAATTGTGCAGACTTCCCCGTCGCTCCCCAAAAATAAAGCAAAGTCATGACAGTGATAATAGGAGCTCCGATTGAAAAAGTTTGCTTAGCTAATTGTGAAATTAAAGCAATATCAGTCGTTCCAAATGTATGAAGCGTTAATAATAATCCTAATAAAAAACCTAAATCTCCAATTCGATTCACAACAAAAGCCTTAGTTGCTGCTTTTGCTGCAGATGGCTTCTGATACCAAAATCCAATCAAAAGATAAGAAGCCAGTCCAACACCTTCCCAACCAATAAAAAGCATTAATAAATCACCCGCTAGAACGAGTAGCAACATTGCAAAAATAAAAAAATTCAAACAAGCAAAATAGCGGGTAAAATCCTTTTCATGATCCATATAACCTACGGAGTATAGATGAATCAAAAATCCAACTCCCGTAATGATTAGGGTCATTAATAAGGAAAGTGAATCAAGGTGCCAACTAAAATTCACTTGGATCCCATTTAATGTTAACCATTGATATAAAGGAAATGTTTGAGAATTCATTCCCGCATGAACATAAAAATAAAGTTCTCCTAAAAAAATCAGAAAGGCTAATAAAATCGTACTGCAACCGATAAAAGATGTCGTAGATCGACTGAGTCGCTGAGAATTTGTAAATAAAATCAAAAAACCTATTAAAGGTAAAAAGAGACCGAGTCCGACCATTTGCCACATATCAACCCCTCAGCAAATTATATTGATCAACGTCAACAACTTGCTTTGATCTAAACATATTAATGATAATAGCAAGGCCGACAGCAGCTTCAGCTGCAGCAACCACTAATACAAAAAACACCCAAATAAGGCCTGTCTCATTTCCCCAATGCGCAGCAAAAGCAACAAAAAGCAAATTAGCCGCATTCAACATTAATTCCACACACATAAAAACAATTAGGGCATTTCGCTTAATTAAAATGCCAATGATGCCAAAGGTAAACATGGCCATACTAATAAAAAGGCTAAAAAGAATATCCATTATCGTTCCTTTCTTCCAATATAAAGGGCTCCAATCACAGCGATCAAAAAAATAAGAATGACTGCTTCAAAAGGGAAAAAAAAATTTACATAAAGTAAGTGACCTAAAGAATGAGCAGTTCCAAAACCTTCTGGCAAGCTTTTTGTTGAGGTAGAGAGTTCGGAGAGATAATAACTCAAAAATCCAAAAGCAAATAAAAAAGCTGCTATTGCTAAAATCGAAATCGAAGATTTACTTTGAGCTACAAATTGGTGAATTTGATTATGGGCATCTTGAAATAAAACAATAACAAACATAAAAATAACCAAAATGGCTCCTGCATAAACCAAAACTTGCATAGCAGCAATAAATTGAGCAGATAATTCGACATACAGGGCGGCTAAAGAAAGTAAGGCTAGCAGAAAACATAAACTTGCTTGAATAGGTTTTGATGTGAGAAGAATTCCGAAAGAAGAGATTAAAAGTAAAATTCCAAAAATCCATTGTTCAGGTGAAGCTAAAGAGGTCATCATGACTTAAATCTCCCTACTAGGATCGCGTCCGGATTCTCCGGGTGTTTTCTCTGTTAATCGATCTTTGGTATAAATCATATCTTCTCTAGTGTAGGCTGAAAGTTCATATTGATTACTTAAAACAATTGCTCCAGTTGGACAAGCTTCTTCACAATAACCACAAAAAATGCATCGCAACATATTAATCTGAAAATCAGAAGCATACCGCTCCCCATGAGAATGAATATGACCCGGTTCATTAGCAGCTGGTTTCACATAAATAGCCTGGGCTGGGCAAACGATAGCACAAAGTTCGCAACCAACACATCTTTCTAAACCATCATTCCATTTTGTTAAATAATGCCTACCTCGAGATCTGGCTGGTAAAATTCGTTTTTCTTCAGGATAACGCAGTGTAACCGGGGTTTGAAAAGCGTGTTTTAAAACGATAATCAACCCTTTCATCATCGTGATAACTTTGTATATAGTTGTTCTCATGCTACACCAATGTAAAGTATGCGGTTATAATTAGATTTAAGATGGCAATGGGAATCAACACCTTCCATCCAAAGCTCATGAGTTGATCATAGCGAAAACGAGGCATCGTTGCTCGCACCCACATGAAAATAAAAACAAAAATAGCGACTTTTAACCCAAACCAAAGAATAGGAATATCTCCAGGTCCATGCCATCCTCCAAAAAAGAGGGTCGTTATAATAGCAGATACGGCTAAAATATTGATGTATTCTCCAAGAAAAAAAGCGGCAAATTTCATTCCCCCATATTCTGTATGATAACCTGCTGTTAATTCTTGCTCAGCCTCAGGAAGATCAAATGGGGCCCGATTGGTTTCAGCAAAGGAAGTAATAAAATAAATGATAAAACTAATCGGATTTGTCCAAATCAACCAATGATTTTGTTGCAATTCAACAATTTCCCGTAAACTCAATGTACCAGTTGATAAAACAACAGTTAGCAAAGAAAGCCCCATTGGAATTTCGTAACTGATCATTTGAGCAGTTCCTCTTAATCCTCCAATGAGTGAATAACGATTATTCGAAGCCCAGCCAGCTAAAACAACTCCGTAGACCGCTAAAGAAGAAAAAGCTAATAAAAAAACAACTCCAACGTTTATGTCGGCAATTTGTAAATAAATAAGCCGACCTGCAATTTCTACTACACCCCCAAATGGAATCAATACGAAAATAAACAGTGCTGTAAATAAGGAGATGCCGGGAGCAAGCCAATAAACAAATGTTTCTACATTAGCTGGTTGAAAACGTTCTTTGCATAATAATTTAATTCCATCAGCGAGGGGCTGAAAAAGGCCAAAAGGACCTACTCTCACAGGCCCCATTCTTAGTTGAAGACGAGCCATGACAATACGTTCTAAAAATGTCATATAGGCAGCTGCTGTAAATAATAAAAGAATGACAATAGCACTTTTAATAAGAATGATGATTAAGTCGTCAATCATAGAGACTCTTCTTTTTGTGATTCAATTAGTTGAATATCAATTGGCAATCCATTGATAAGGTTACTATCTAAATCATGAGCGGAAATAAGGTCAAATCCTAAAGGAATAATCACTGTCTGTTCCGCTACATTTCCATCCCATTTTATTTTTGCCTGAAGAGATCCTTTATTTGTCGTCAAACGAACTGTATCACCCTGCATGATTCCTCTCTTTTTAGCCTCGTTTGGATGCATTCGTAAACGAGGTTCTTTAACCAACTGAATGAGATGAGGATCATGTTTCATGCGAATCCCTTCATCAAATAAAGCAGGGGCAAATACAGCTTTTAACTTTTCATTAGAGACGGACTCGGATAGCGGCAATGATGTTCTCAATTCACAGGTATGAAATACCTTGGTTTGAGAAAGAGCATCTAAAAAAGCAGGTTCAAAAGACAATTGAATTCCCAGTTTTTCTGCGATAGCCATAAAAATCGATGCATCACTAAAGCTATTTTCAGGAATTTCTTTTCCTTGATGCAGTGTCTGAATTCTGTTTTCGATATTAATAAATGTCCCTGATTTTTCAATAAATGATAGTGAAGGCAGCACAACATCAGCATCTAATGCTGTTTCCGTTAAAAACAAATCTTGCACAACCATAAATTTTATATTTTCCCGAGCAGATCGCCACAGTTTTGCTGGATATTTCTTGGCAAGATTAGCGCCAACCACATAAAGAAATTCCCAATCTTTTTTAGCAGCTGCTTCGAGAATAGCTAAAGTATGTAATCCGGGTTCTTCAATCTTTTGATTTAAAGGTCCTAAATCAGGCCGCATTCCAGCAAACCTGGCTCCCTGTGAATTCCCTGAACCTTCTAAGAGATTCAAGGTTAGATTAGAGTGTGACTGTCGGAATGACCATAGCTTGTCTAATATCAATGGTCTATTGAAATTTATCAAATATTGTTGTCCAACAAATATCGCTCCTGATTTTCCTTGAGAAACCCATTCTTCAATAAGAGGTAAGTTCTCATCCCAATTCTCTAGTTCTTTTCCTGGCGGATGTAAAACTATTTTTGTTAAATAACTCGCTATTTCGGGGGAAAAATTCCCCATAAATAAAACTTTGGCTCCTTTGTTAATCGCTTGTTTTAAGCGAAGCCAAATAAGGGGAAATTCTTCTGTTAAGTCTAATCCTAACAAGATCACAAATGAAAGAGATTCGCATTCACCAAGAGAAATTTCCATCCCTGGAGATAATCTTTCTTGCTCAGAATCAAAATGAGGAGTTCCAATTCGATGGTCAACATGATTTGCCTCTGCAACTTCACGAATTAACCGTTGAAAAAGATAATTTTCTTCCGTTGTTAAAGGATTTCCCCCTAATCCCGCAATTTTTTTTGTTGGTTTTGCAAATTTAATTTGAGAAACGATTAAATTTAAAGCTTCTTCCCAACTAGCAGGAGTTAATTTTCCATCTTTTCGAATTAAAGGCTGTTGTAAGCGATGTGCGTTAGAAACAAATTCATAACCAAACCAACCTTTATCGCAAAGCCAGATATCATTGACTAATTTATTTTCTCTCGAACGGGTCCGAACAATTTGTCCATCTCTCGAATCAATGTTTAAACTACATCCTACAGGACATAATGTACAAGTACTAGGAATAGAATGGTTGTCCCATGGTCTAGCTCGGAATCTATAAACTTGACTCGTTAAAGCACCAACTGGACAAATAGAAATGGTATTCCCAATAAATTTAGATTCCACAAGACGATTGCCCGGTGTACCTACTTCAGTTCGAAAACCACGTTCTTTCATTTCTAAAGCATGATCGCCCGCAACAATATCACCAAATCGTGTACAACGGGCACACACAATACAACGTTCCCGATCTAACATTAAAGTTGGTCCTAGAGGAAGAGCTTTAGTAAAATGTCTTTTTTCTTCGTAAAATCGGCTTTCTCCAGGCCCATGTTTTAAAGTTTGATCTTGCAGAGGACATTCTCCCCCTTTATCGCAAATAGGGCAATCTAAAGGATGATTAATGAGTAAAAGTTCTAAAATTCCTTCCCGTCCCTCTTTTGCAACAGTACTTTGCGTTTTTACAACCATTCCTTCAGCTACTTCTAATGCGCATGACGCTTGCAATTTATTCATTTTTTCCACTTCTACCAAACACATTCGACAAGCACCAAAAGGGGGCATGCGATCTTGGTAACAAAAAATAGGAATGTCAATGCCTAGTTGTTTGGCGGCATGATAAACAGTTGTTCCCTTTGGAACACTCAATTCCTTTCCATCGATTGTTAAGTTAATCATCATTTCCACAGTCACTACCTACAAATAAGGATAAGTAATTTTCATTTCAGGAGGTTTATCAGCATGAATGTTACGCATAATATAAGATTCAAATTCGCCTCTGAATTCTCTAATCGCACTGACAATTGGAAGAGCAGCTCCTGGAGCCAACGGACAAAACGAATCCATTTCCATTTGTTGACAAATTCGCTCTATCGTTTTTAAATCCCCAACTGTTCCCCTACCCGCTAAGATACGAGTAAGGATTTGTTTTGTCCAACGTGTCCCTTCGCGACAAGGAGTACATTTTCCACAAGACTCATTTTGATAAAATTCCATCAAACGATTGGCAACTTTCACCATATCCGTCGAATCATCCATAACAATAATTGATGCTGTTCCCAACATAGATTTTTTTGCTGCAACACTATCAAAATCCATAGGAGTATCTAAATCCCGTTCAGTCAATAATGAACAAGATGATCCCCCTGGATAACAAGCTTTAAATTGATGACCTGGTAGCATCCAACCAGCTCTTTCTAAAACTTCTTTTAAAGGAATTCCCAAAGGAAACTCAAAACATCCTGGATTTTGAACATGACCACTAACTTGGAAGATTTTTGTTCCTGTATTTTTTGGTTTACCAATACTTTGATACCATTCAACTCCACGATTCACAATGTGAACAACGTTACATAATGTTTCAACATTATTAACGATAGTCGGTTTTTCATATAAGCCAGAAACTGCTGGAAAAGGGGGTTTTAAACGAGGAGTTGCACGATAGCCTTCAAGTGAATTCAATTGAGCAGTTTCTTCGCCTGCAATATAGGCTCCTGCGCCTGGATGAACAATAATACTAACAGAAAAATTTGCTTCTCCTAATGGAGATTCTAAATAACCTCTTTTTTTAGCTTCTTGAATAGCTAATCGCAACTTTTTATTTCCTTCAAAAAATTCTCCTCTGCAATAAATAAAAGCCTGCTTTGCCCCTATTGCGTAACAAGCTAAAATTATCCCTTCAATTAATTGATGAGGATCATTTTCAATGATATATCGATCTTTAAATGTTCCAGGTTCACTTTCATCACAATTGCAAACGAGATATTTAGGAATTTGACAATCTTTGGGGACAAAACTCCATTTCAAGCCTGTTTGGAAACCACCTCCACCTCTACCTCTCAACCAAGATTGTTTTACCATTTCAATTAGCTGATCCGAGGAAATAGAAGAAATTGCTTTTTTGAGTGCTTGATAACCGCCATTACGCTCATAAGTTTCGATCTTACATTGATGTGGATCATCCATGTAAGCTGTTAAAATACGCATTTCAGACATCTTCTACCTCCTCAATGGTAATCGGAGAATGATGGCCAGAGCTTTGTTTGGCTTTTTGAATGTAAGCATCGATTTGTGTGATTTCTACTGGTCCAATGACTTTATCATCAACAATCATCACTGGAGCTTTATCACAAGCAGCTAAACATTCCGAAGCAATCACTGTAAACTCACCGTCCTGAGTCGTTTCACCTGGAGAGATATGCATTTTTTGACATAATCTCGCTAGAAATCCATCAGCACCTCTTAACATGCAAGAAATATTCTTGCAAACATGAATCACATGTTTTCCGACAGGTTCTTCAAAAAACATATCATAAAAAGTGACAATAGAATTAACTTCACTTGGTTCCAAATCAAATAAGAAGGCAAGTTCATTTTGAACTTCAAGCGGTAAATATCCTTTTTCAGCTTGTGCTAAATGAAGGGCTGGAATAAGAGCTGAGCGTTTATTTGGATATAGATTCTGTAATTTTAAGATAGCCTGTTTTGTTTCTTCGGTAAGCATTAGCGATCTACGTCTCCAAGTATAGGGTCAACACTAGCAATAGCAACAACAACATCTGAAATGACATGGCCTCGTAAAACCTTTTTTAACACTTCAACATGAGAAAATGAAGGTGAGCGAACTCTTAACCGATACGGTTTAGGTGTCCCGTCGCTAATCACATAATGACCCAGTTCTCCTCTAGCAGATTCTACACAATTATAAACTGAACCAACAGGAGGATGAAGGCCTTCGGAAATCAATTTAAATTGATGAATGACAGCTTCCATGCTTCGGGCTAACTCCTTTCGAGGGGGCAAGGCAACTTTGCGATCATTTGTTAACACAACACCTGGTTTTAAGCGTGCAATAGCCTGTTCAATGATAGAAATACTTTGTAGCATCTCTTCCATACGAACAAGGTAACGTGCATAAGAATCTCCATCGATATGCGTTGGTATATCGAAATTGTAATTTTCATATCCTAAATAAGGATAAGCTTTGCGGATATCATAAGAAATACCGGATGCGCGAAGCACAGGACCTGTACACATATATTGCTTACAAATCTCTTGATCAATGACAGCAACACCTTGTAAGCGTTTACACCAAACAAAATTATCTGTTAAAAGCCTATCCAACTCTTTCCAAATTTTTTGAAAACCAGAGATAAATTCTTTTAAATGAGAAATAAAATCAGAATTTAAGTCTTTTGCTAATCCGCCGATTCTCCACAAGGAAGGAAACATTCTGGCACCAGAAACTTGTTCAAATAGGTCTAAAATTTTTTCCCTTTCTGCAAAGCTATACATAAAAACTGAAGACATATTCAATTCTAAAGCACTTGTTCCAGCCCATAAAAGATGACTTGCTATTCGCGATAATTCTAAAAGAATAATGCGAATCGTTTGAGCACGTTCTGGAACCTCAATATTCATTAAACGTTCGAGAGCACCCGCAAAAGCTTGTTCTTCTGCTGGGCCTGACAAATAGTCTAAACGATCAACTAAAGTAAAAACCTGATGATAGGTGCGGCTTTCACACTCTTTTTCTACTCCGGTATGTAAATAGCCAATCACAGGATCACAAGATAACACAACCTCTCCTTCAAGGCGCAATTTTAAACGTAATACACCGTGAGTAGAAGGATGTTGCGGGCCCAAATTGAGCTCCATGACATCACCGGACTCTTCAAGTTCTTTAAGGCGCTCTTTACTTACTTTTGTCATAAGAAATAATCTGTGAAGGTACTTTCGGTTTTACATTATTTTTAAATTGAACAACTTCTTCAGTTAATGCATAGTCACGTAACATTGGATGTCCTAACCAATGATCAGGCATCAGAAGACGGCTTAAATCTGGATGTCCCTTAAATTCAACTCCAAACATATCAAATAATTCTCTCTCATACCAGTTCGCTCCTTCCCACAAATCTGTAACAGTCGGAAGCATTTCGCCTCTTTCAATCGTAATCCCTATGCGAATTCGATCTAGCCGGGAAAAATTTTGTAAAAAATAAAGAATTTGTGTTCGTTTAACTGGAAATAAATAATCAACCGCAGTTAAGTCCATTAATACTTCAAACTGGCAATCTTCATGATTTTTTAAAAAATTTAATATCGTTTTTAACCCACCTCGATTAACTTCAAAAGTCGTTTCACCAAATTCTAGAGTTTGATTCAAAATGAATGCTTGAAAGTTTTTTTTTATGTGATCTAAAACAATTTGAGACGTCATAGATGTCTTTTCCCTTTTTTAGAAGAGTCTCCATATTTAATTTTATTTTGCAGCATGATTAACGCATCTATTAATGCCTCTGGACGAGGAGGGCAGCCTGCTAAATAAACATCGACGGGTACAAGTTTATCGACACCTTGAATGATAGCATAGTTATTATAAACTCCTCCGCAGGAAGCACAATCTCCCATAGCAATAACCCATTTAGGTTCTAGCATTTGTTCATAGATTGTTTGAAGAACGGGTGCCATTTTTTGACTGACTCGCCCTGCGACAATCATAACATCGCTTTGTCGAGGAGACGCTCTAAAGACCTCCATACCGAAACGAGCCAGATCATAACGACTTGCTGCCGTCGACATCATTTCGATCGCACAGCAAGCAAGCCCAAATTGAGCTGGCCAAAGTGAATTACTGCGTGCCCAATTGACTAGTTTTTCTAGTGGGGCAATGAGAAACGGTGTTTTTTCCTGTTGATGATTCATTCCCATTCCAAACCTCGTTTACGCCATACATAAATAAATCCTACAACAAGTGTCAGCAGGAAAAATGTCATTTCATAAAAAGCAAAAGATCCTATTTGTTTACCCACCACTGCCCAGGGGTAAAGAAAAATGACTTCGATATCAAAGACTAAAAACATTAGAGCGACTAAATAGTGTCTAAGGGGGAAACGCTTTTCCAAAAGATGGGTTTCCGTTTGGATACCGGATTCATAAGGCATAAACTTAACTTGACTCGTTTTCTTGGAAGGAAAAAGGCCGGATAAGCCTATCACTATCAAAGTAACGAGAAAAACAACTCCGAAGTAAATATATATAGGAAAATTTTCTGACACTAACAAAATCCTTCCCTTGAATGATTGGCTATTCTTGTTGCTTGCAGTAATTAATCATGCCTAAAGTTTGCAAAAAAAAATTATACATAACAGTATCGATGACTCGTGTCAATTGTTTTAATTTAATTTTTAAATTACACATTTCAATTTTTTATTTACAATCTGGACTTGTGAAAATTAGTCCCTTAGTACAAAATCGATTTGATTCACAATCAAAATTCATAAAACAGTTCTGCTTTAAAGAAACATCGCTAGAGAAGTATTGTTTAGGATCAATGTTACTACTAATAGTACTAATCATGTCACGGCTTCTCAGTATAATGTAAACTAGAGCATAAACAGCACAAGCCCATGAGGGCTTCTTTTTCAAAATGGCAGTTTAGCAAGCATTAGCCAAATTTTGCAAAGTAGAGAAATCAAATTTACGACTCAAAACATTCTCGATATGAGCAGCAATGCTTTTGAAAGATTGGCCTCCAAGTGGCATAACTCTTCTTCTCGAAACCAAAAAAGATAACTCATTTGTGGTAAAAACAATTTTGATTAGGCAAAAAGCAGATGCAGATTTTGAAGAAAGTTTTCATCAACGGTTGAGAGCTACCAAGAAAAATTGGCATGAAAAATCAAAAAAATAATTTAATGTTATTGTTGAAGGAAACCTAAAAATTACCTTCTTTTAACTAGTAAGATGTATAAAGGATACTGCAAGTCAATGGATTGAAAAGGTATTTAAAGAAACTCTTCAGCCTGATAAGAAGTAGGAAGAAACTCAACAAGTTTTAACGAAAAACGAGATAAACAAGCTCAAATAACCCAAATCGAAAAAGAAGATAACCAGCAATAAACGCTCCAAATTGCCGTTTCAGACAAACAATATTTAGAAACTAATATCTCTGCTTCTTGAGAACTTTTTAACTTATGTGCATCGCAAACAAAATTCCTCTCTTCGACGCCACAAATATTAACTAACCTGAATTTTGGGTTTTTAGGCAGCCATTAACAATAAGCGATGCTGCTCTGCTAAGTTTATCGATGGCTTTTTAGGTTGGTGAGTATAAGCAATAATCCCAGCTAATAGATTAATTAAAAAATTTCCGGCATT
>NZ_BCPZ01000380.1:0-147 GCF_001950615.1 Candidatus Protochlamydia sp. W-9 | reverse complement strand
TTGTGTCTGTAGGGTAGGGTTTTGCAGGATTGTAAGCCATAAATATAACATCGGGTGTTCCATCTTTCTCTTCCCAACCCTCTGGCTTTTCTTTCGGATCAAATGCAACTTTAGCAACCGGAACAAGCCCGTGTTTAGCATATATCA
>NZ_BCPZ01000379.1:0-145 GCF_001950615.1 Candidatus Protochlamydia sp. W-9 | reverse complement strand
TCTTCGCTGGAGTTAAACAGTTCCAATTTTTGGGATTTATACGCCTCAATCAACTGTTTTTCTAATTTTTTCCCAACTTCTGACAGTTGATAATAATCAGCTAGTTGAATGAAAGAAAGGATATCTTCCAAAGGAACAAAAGAAA
>NZ_BCPZ01000378.1:0-4419 GCF_001950615.1 Candidatus Protochlamydia sp. W-9 | reverse complement strand
GCTCGATTGCCTGGAATATTCTATTTCTTTTGTTCCTTTGGAAGATATCCTTTCTTTCATTCAACTAGCTGATTATTATCAACTGTCAAAAGTTGAGAAAAAATTAGAAAAACAGCTGATTGAGGCGTATAAATCCCAAAAATTGGAACCGTTTAACTCCAGCGAAGATAGTCTACTGGAATTAAAAGCAATTTTAAATTTTGCGCAGCAGTATCGATTAAATGTTTTAAAAAACTATTTGTTGAAATCCTTATTAAACCAGACCTCTCAGTTAACCGAGTTTGAAAAAATTTTAAAGTATTTTTCAAAAGAGATAGAAGAACTCAATTTTTCAAAGAATGCCTCTTTGACTGATGCCCATCTGTTAGCGTTAAAAAATTGTAAAAATTTAAAAGTACTTCATCTCCAAGAATGTCACAATCTTACCGATGCTGGATTAGCGCATTTGACACCTTTAGTGACTTTACAGCATTTAGATCTGAGCTATTGTAGCAATTTCACGGATGCTGGATTAGCGCATTTGAGACCTTTAATGGCTTTAACGCATTTGAATCTGAGGTGGTGCAGAAATCTTACTGACGCCGGATTAGCCCATTTGACACCTTTAGTGGCTTTAAAATATTTGGATCTGAGCTATTGTAGCAATTTCACGGATGCTGGACTAGCGCATTTGACACCTTTAGTGACTTTACAGCATTTAGATCTGAGCTATTGTAGCAATTTCACGGATGCTGGATTGGCGCATTTGAGACCTTTAGTGGCTTTAACGCATTTGAATCTGAGGTGGTGCCATAATTTCACAGATGCTGGATTGGCGCATTTAACTCCCTTAGTGGCTTTGCAGCATTTAAATCTGAACCTATGCTGGAAATTCACGGATGCTGGATTAGCCCATTTGAGACCTTTAGTGGCTTTACAGCATTTGGATCTGAGCTATTGTAGCAATTTCACGGATGCTGGATTAGCGCATTTGACACCTTTAGTGGTTTTACAGCATTTAGATCTGAGTTCGTGCAAAAAACTCACGGATGCTGGATTAGCGCATTTGACACCTTTAGTGGCTTTACAGTATTTAGATCTGAGTTGGTGCAATCATCTTACCGACGCTGGATTGAGGCATTTAACGCCTTTAGTAGCTTTGCAAGATTTGTATTTGTACTCTTGCGAAAATTTCACCGAAGTTGGATTGGCGCATTTTAAATCCTCAGTAGCTTCACTTCATTTAAATTTGAAGTGGTGCAAACGTTTTCAATGACGTTGACTAAAAAAACATTATTTGTTTTGAAAAATTTAATAAAATTACAGAGTTCTCAGTATCGCGATTCTATTGACTAATAACCTGAATTTTAGACTTATATAGTAATTTAAGTTTAATTTTTCAATTGGTATATGCGTATGCTGAAAAAATGCCTTACTTACTCACCTTACGTAAGCGTAGCTTTTTCTCTTAGGAATTTCTACCCTTGAAAAACCATTTATTAGCCTTAACAAATAACTTATATTTTAGCGCGAAATGACTAAGTGAAGTTTTAAGTCGAAGCATTTCTAGCTTGCTTGCAATAAGCAATAATAGATGCGGAAATAAGATTTTTTTTGAGAACGTATCACTTTAGTTGATGATTTTTCAAGGCTTGCATTTTTGCTTGATCGATTTGAGATATCTTTCTATTCGCCATCTTTTTTTGTAGACTTTATAGATATCGTCAGCAATGTTGTCTAGATCATTTGCCACAAGGTATAGGATGCCTACAGAGCCGTCTTCGCTTTTGAAGATCTTAAGTCATGAATGGGACAGAAAAGAAATAATCCTTAAGCCAAATAATCCTTTTTCTCTACTCTTGGATGCAAATGTATTGAGATTTTGGGAATGGCCATTTTCTTATCTTCTAAAGATAACGCAATTAAGCGATTCAATTTCAGCTCCATAATGAACATTTTCTTTATTTCATCTATATAAAATCTTCTCTATTGAATGATCAATAATCAGAATTCCTTCTTTTTCTTCTTCATACTGACGGATTTTAGGTTGGATGTATTGCCATCAATCTTTTGAATTGAATTGATGATTGTTTAAAAATCTTGTAATTTTATCATGACTGATTTGGTTATCTAAAAGGGCTGAAAGCCCTGTAGTTATTGCATACTTGATTTTGGCTGATCAGATACTCTGTATAAATATCAAGAAGTTCATCAGACATATTTTCCCCCATTACGAGAAGGGAAATTTAAACTCATCGAATGACTTTTTCGACTAATTTCTGCGTAAGGTTAGTTACTCACTTGATTTAAGAAAAAAAGCCCTAAGATAAATTGAAAATGGTGGAACGTGGTCTAAAACCAGAAAAATTTTCGGAGTGACTATGCGTACATTAAGACAAGGAGTTCAAATCCAAGTAAAATAGATAACGGTAAACTCAAAATATATTCAAGAACATCTAGATAGGTATCTAAGAGAGATTGTTATAGAATTTTCTTCCACTTGCCAATGCGAAAGAGCTAGAGAAGATTCCTGAACAGATCGTGTTTACGTCGATAAGAGTGGCAGCAATAAATATTTGCAAAAAGAGTATGCCCGATTTATGCGAGGAGCTCAAGTTTGCGGAGCCATTTCAAGGGCTTTGCTATGCCTGAGGAAACCTTATTGCGGCAAAAATAGAATTTCATTTCTTAGTTTTTTTCTAGACAGGAGCCTGACATACCAAATTATTCAGTCTATGGTTAAAAGATTTTTTTATACCAGAGCTTAAGCCTAGACAAATAGCTATGATGAAAATGCTTTCTTTCACAAATTACAAGTATTGAAAGCGATGGTTGCAAAAGGCGGGATGTAAAATTCTATTTCTTTCTCTTTATTCGTCAGACTTAAATCCTATTAAAATTTTTTAGACAAATTTAAAAAAACGTTCGAACAAATCAGGGAAAACTCAAAACACTAATTGAAGTTATTGAACTTCCTTTTTTAATTATTTTGTGAGAACTATGAAAATTTAATTTAAAAAAACCTATAATATTTCTGTATTTAACGCCATTGAGAGTTACTTTAATAAATAATTTTTAAATGGAGTGGAGATACTGAGGATTTAAAATGCGCCAATCCAACATCCGTGAAATTTTTGCAATAACCCAAATACAAATCTTGCAAAGCCAGTAAAGGCGTTAAATGCCTCAATCCAGCGTCGGTAAGCTTATCGCACCAACTCAAATTTAAATGCTGCAAGGCCACCAAAGGTGTCAAATGGGCTAATCCAGCATCCGTGAGCTTATCGCATTCACTCAAATCCAAATGCGTTAAAGCCACTAAGGGCACCAAATGCGTTAATCCAGCATCCGTTAGCTTTTCGCACTCACTTAGATCCAAATGCTGCAAAGCCACTAAAGGCGTTAAATGCTCTAATCCAGCATTCGTGAGTCTATAGCAATCACCCAGATTTAGATACTGCAAAGCCACTAAAGGCGTTAAATGCTCTAATCCAGCATTCGTGAAATTATGGCATCCAGCCAAATTTAAATGCGATAAAGCCACTAAAGGCATCAAATACGCTAATCCAGCGTCAGTAAGATTTCTACAACAGCTTAGGTCTAAATGCTGTAAAGCCACTAAAGGGGTCAAATGTGCTAATCCAGCATCCGTGAGTTTATAGCAGCTATTCAAATTCAAGTGTTGTAAAGCCACTAAAGTTGTCAAATGTGCTAATCCAGCACCGGTGAGATTAGTGCACTCACTTAGACATAAATGCTGTAAAGCGACTAAAGGTGTCAAATGCGTTAATCCAGCGTCAGTAAGATTTCTACAACAACTCAGATCTAAATGTTGCAAACCCATTAAAGGTCGCAAATGCATTAATCCTGCATCCGTAAGCTTATTACATCCCATCAGATTTAAATGCCTTAAAGCCACCAAAGGTGCTAAATGCGCTAATCCAGCGTCGGTAAGCTTTATACAATCGAACAAATTCAAATATTGTAAAGACACTAAAGGCGTCAAATATGCTAAGCCAGTGTCAGTGAGTTTGTAGCATTCCTGGAGATGTAGCGCTTTTAAATTTTTACAATTTTTTAATGCTGACAGATGGGCATCAGTCAAAGAGGCATTCTTTGAAAAATTGAGTCTTTCTATCTCATTTGAGAAGTGCTTTAAAATTTTTTCAAATTCGGTTAAATGAGAAGCTTGGTTTAGTAAGGAACTTACAACTATGAGTTCTAAATAATTTTTTAAAGTATTTAATTGGTATTGCTGCGCAAAATTTAAAAGTGCTTTTAATTCCACTAAACTATCTGTGGTGGAGTTAAACAGTTCCAATTTTTGGGATTTATACGCCTCAATCAACTGTTTTTCTAATTTTTTCCCAACTTCTGACAGTTGATAATAATCAGCTAGTTGAATGAAAGAAAGGATATCTTCCAAAGGAACAAAAGAAA
>NZ_BCPZ01000377.1:0-145 GCF_001950615.1 Candidatus Protochlamydia sp. W-9 | reverse complement strand
GAGGATCCACTTGACAATGCGAAGCATCTATCACAAGCCATTCATAATCTGGATCGTCAATCAGCACCTCAAGCAACCTTTCCCAGACTCTCTGATTGCGCCATCGGATAAATCGCCGATGAGTATTGCTCCAACCACCGTAATC
>NZ_BCPZ01000376.1:0-1671 GCF_001950615.1 Candidatus Protochlamydia sp. W-9 | reverse complement strand
ATCTACAACTATTTGAAACAAACAATTTTCGTCAAGCCCTGCAGCTTGTAAAATTGATTTGTCAATGACAATGGCTTTACTATTTCCATGTTGAACTAAATGTTTAACTTGCATAATACACCTCTCGTATAAATCAATATTACTACATTATAAATTTAACGTATATACAAGTGTCATAACGAGGTCTTTTTTTATTACGGTATAAGTAAATATAAACGAATTGAAAAGGTCACCAAAAAACTTTTTGTGCTAGACAAAAAATCACAAAAAGTTTTGTTCGCGCATCTTTTATTTTTGGATATGGATTTTCACTGCATATTCTTGAGAAATAGCTAGATTATAAACAACATCAATTCCTTCATGTGAAATTGTTTACAAAGACCGCTATTCAATTTTTGTCTCGCAATCAGGCTTTTTGTACGCTTATCCGACAATTGCCCGATTGTGCGTCTTAATATACCAATTATACTATGATAATTTTAATAATTTGTTGCTTAAATTATTTAAACGAGGATCTCCGCTTTTAAATCTTAAAGCATAAGACTTAGCGTAAACACCAGGACAAACCTGAGCTGAAATCATGCATTCTTCTTTAGACTGGCTTTTTTCTTTAAGTGATGTCTCTTTTTCGGTAGGTTGCGTTTTGGATTTCATATTTTATCTCTTGTATGTTCCCTTCATATTACTAAGGAGAAGCAAAAAAGTAAATATTCACTATTTCCCAAGTCAAGCAAATGTCCGCTCAACTACTTAAGCGTCTGGGCTATATTTTAAAGCTTTTATTTGTGCGTTTGACAAATTCCAGAGAGATTTTATGGATCGCCGGAGAAATTTTTCCATCACCTGTCTGTAGCCTTACCTTGAATACGATCCATTTTATTTTTTTAGCTGTCCTAAGTTATGGCCGGTTAATAAAATCCGTACGCAATGTAATATATTTAACTTATTCAGATAAGCAAAAAAAATTGGTAAAGAGGGAATCCTTTTTTGATTGCATTTTCATCGATATTTTTATACTGTAGTGGATTAGTAAATATTGATTTAAAGCATCTGTGAGAGGGGGAGCACTAGATAGTGTAGTCACGAGACTTCTGCCCATATAGCAATACATCTAATATGGACTGCAGCCAAGAATGAGGCTGTGTTCTTTGCATAACGGGTCTTTATTTCTCTCCAGCGCTTCAAATGTAAAAATGCATTTTCCACCAAATGCCTTAACTTAATAGAGATCTTTATCGTATTCTCGACCAGTTATGCGATTCTTTCGTGGAGGAATCACTACTTGCATTCCCTGACTTATAGCTTGCTCAACGATTGTGTCACTATCATATCCTTTGTCTGCCAGTAACCACTCAGCTGTAAGACCAGCGATCAAATTGCTTGCTTGAGTACAATCTGCTGTTGTGCCTTCTGTAATAATGACCCTGATCGGCAGACCATGCGCATCCACGGCAAGATGCAATTTTGTATTGAGCCCCTTTTTGTACGACTCATGCTCTGATTACCACCTTTAGCTCCCGCTGCATGAGGATGCACTTGACAATGCGAAGCATCTATCACAAGCCATTCATAATCTGGATCGTCAATCAGCACCTCAAGCAACCTTTCCCAGACTCTCTGATTGCGCCATCGGATAAATCGCCGATGAGTATTGCTCCAACCACCGTAATC
>NZ_BCPZ01000375.1:0-1595 GCF_001950615.1 Candidatus Protochlamydia sp. W-9 | reverse complement strand
CCCTGGAAACCTTAGGTTTTCGGCGAGGAGGATTTTCACCTCCTTTATCGTTTACTCATGCCATGCATTATCACTAGTATGCGCTCCAACGCTCCTTACGGTACATCTTCGACGCTGCATACTACGCTCTCCTACCGCTTATTCTTTAACAGAATAAACCCGCGATTTCGGCTCTATGCTTTAGTCCCGGATATTATCGGCGCAGAGTTTCTCGATTGGTGAGCTGTTACGCACTCTTTAAATGATGGCTGCCTCTAAGCCAACATCCCAACTGTTTTAGAAACTCCACTTCCTTACTCACTTAGCATAGAATTAGGGGCCTTAATCGGCGATCTGGGCTGTTCCCCTTTTGACAACGTAGCTTATCCCACGCTGTCTATCTCCCGGACGACTTTACAGTATTCGGAGTTTGATTTCCTTTGGTAGGTCGGTAAGACCCCCGCGTGAATTCAGTGCTCTACCCCTGTAAAGGGCTGTCCGAGGCTAACCCGAAAGTTATTTCGAAGAGAACAAGATATCTCCAAGTTTGATTGGCCTTTCACCCCTATCCACAACTCATCCAAAACTTTTTCAACAGTTACTAGTTCGGTCCTCCACAAGGTGTTACCCTTGCTTCAACCTGGTCATGGATAGATCACTTGGTTTCGTGTCTGCGCCAAATGACTTAACGCCCTTTTAAGACTCGCTTTCGCTTCGGCTTCGGAATGAGATCCCTTAACCTTGCCATTTAACGCAACTCGCTGGCTCATCATGCAAAAGGCACGCCGTCAGCCATTCCCAAATTATTGGGCATAGGCCTTCGACCGTTTGTAAGCTATTGGTTTCAGGTTCTATTTCACTCCCCTAACAGGGGTTCTTTTCACCTTTCCCTCACGGTACTGGTTCACTATCGGTCATTAACGAGTATTTAGCCTTGGAGGGTGGTCCCTCCGGATTCAGACCGGGTTTCACGTGTCCGGCCCTACTCAGGTGCTCATCTGACTAGCTCTCTTTTTCGCATACGGGGCTTTCACCTTGTATCGCCTAACTTTCCAGAAATGTTCTGCTAAAGTTCACTAGCCGTTGTGATGAGTCCTACAACCCCACTAATAAATTAGTGGTTTGGGCTCTTCCCACTTCGCTCGCCGCTACTATGGGAATCTCTGATTTGATTTCTTTTCCTCTGCCTACTTAGATGTTTCAGTTCGGCAGGTGTCGCCTCCTTAACCTATGGATTCAGTTAAGGATAACCAGACATTACTCTGGTTGGATTGCTCCATTCGGATATCTCCGGGTCAATGCTTTTTTCCAGCTCACCGAAGCTTTTCGCAGGTTTCGCGTCCTTCATCGCCTGTTAATGCCAAGGCATCCACCAATAGCCCTTAATAGCTTGACCAAAAAATTTTAGTCTCAAGCAATTAAGTATGAGTTACGACTCACATAAGCTGATCGCTTATGTCACTTAAATTTTTGTGTGAAGATTATTCTCAAGCGCTGATTTTGATCAGTGAATTTGTGATGACTTTTGTCATCTTTACTTTTCACGTTTCTTGTTCTTTCGAACAATCAACGTTTCAGATTAAACTTGATTCTTAAACTTTTATGACTTTCAAAAT
>NZ_BCPZ01000374.1:0-1271 GCF_001950615.1 Candidatus Protochlamydia sp. W-9 | reverse complement strand
TATCGTGCATTCTTATATTATAACGAGTCATCTCATTCATACTGATTTTCCTTTTGGATTGAATTGACTAACCGCCATACGCTTTGTTTTACTCTTTTCAAGTTGCAAGGTGATATAGCTTGGATGTTCATAGATTAATCCTTCGTCAATATGGTCCTTGCTAGCCTCGATTTGCCTGAATAGGCTTGTCTCAAATGCCGATACTTGAGACTGCAATAGAGACTGGTTTTCCATATCTCCGTTTTTCCTGGCCTGTAAAATCCCATACATGCAAAACGCTTGCACCTGGTAATCCAACATTTGTCTAAACCAAAGTGTAACGGCGACTACATAGTATACAAAAACTATGATGAGTTATTTTTCAAACTTTTTGCAAAATAATCCCTTACCTAATTGAAATCAAATTATTAATAAACTATCCTTTTTTTGGATTAAATCTTCTCGGCCAGATAATACAGCGGCTCCTAGCATTGCTCGGAATAAAGGTTTTTTTAAATCTATGTCTAAATCGGTTGAAGCTTTGTATAGTATTTCCTTCATTAGTGGCATGTCTCCCAATGTTGGTGCCATCTGATAGTATCGATAATCTATAATAGCTAGCCGCTGTAGCTGTATCTCCCGCACAGAGGGTCTTACACTCTTATCGAAGAACACCCAGCTTAGGAATTCCATAATGGTATGATGAAAATTCAATTGATTGCTTTCAAAAAAAAGGTCAAGCTTTTTTTTCATAATGTCAATACGTTCGTCCCATTCTCTAATGCCGTAGTTTGCTCTAATTTTTTCAATCTTATTTTGTATAGATGCTATGAAAGCAACTTTCGACTCGAAAAAACTCTCCCCAGAGTAAAATACCTCATCAATGATCTCTTGTTTTTCAATGATTTTTTCTAGATCTTTTAGTTTCACTAGCGCATTGTATATTTGATCTAACTCATCACAGCAAAGATCGATCACTTTTCTGATATTTTTCTGCTCTTCTTTTCTCACTTCCTTCCATCTTATTAATGTGTAAATACCGTACGGTATCCCGCTTGGAATACAAAGAAGCACTGTCGCCCAAGTTTGTAATTTAAATTTTTCTACTATTGAATCTATCCCTGATTGATGACCTTCCTGGAGAATAGCCCATCTTTCTTTCGCTTTTTTTTGATCTTCCGGAAAGGACCCCAATAAGCCCAACACATAGTCTCGAAGCCGATTTACTTTTTGCTCGAGCATTGCAACTGTTTTTTTAGGGACCTTGCCTTCTATCTCTTTTAATACTGTGT
>NZ_BCPZ01000373.1:0-145 GCF_001950615.1 Candidatus Protochlamydia sp. W-9 | reverse complement strand
CTTTTTCGAGATAATTAAAGAATAAGTTGAGGAAGCTCTGAAAAATTGTTTTACACAGCAAACCAATTCGTTCAGAAAATTTTAAATAATTGTTTGATCGAAAATAAGAATGGGTATCTGCGTTAACGAGGAGATTACTAGGATT
>NZ_BCPZ01000372.1:0-24047 GCF_001950615.1 Candidatus Protochlamydia sp. W-9 | reverse complement strand
AAATGAGGTCCCAGTAAATTCCAAACTCTGTCGGATATATCATGTCTTCTGTGCGCTTCCATAAGATGCTCCATTGATGAGCGTAGAAGAGTAGCACATTTAAGCATTTATTTTATTTCTCCTGACTACACTATCTAGGCTATCTTCGCTAGAGTTAAATATCTCAAATTTCTTGGATTTATATGCATCAAGCAACTGTTGTTCTAAATTCTTCAAAACTTCTGTCAGTTGATAATAATCGGCTAGTTGAATGAAAGAAGGGATCTCTTCCAAAGTAACTTCAAAGTTAGCATTCATGGCACAATTAAGCAGATGCGTAAACTCTTTTTGTGTCAAAGCGAGTGGGTGTTGAAGGGTTTCTTGAAAATTTCCTGACCAAAGAGTCTTAAAATAAAGGGATTTTTCTCTTAACATGGTTAACTGAGAATGAGAAATAGTCAGAGAAGTTCCCTCTTGAAAACTTAGTTGAAGTTCTTCAGATGAAGATGAAAGATCGGGAACTTGAATCGTTGGTGTACCAATTTCTTCTATATTCGCCAAAGGATTGCCTAAGGAGTTATTTTCATTTCTAGGAGGATCGCTAATTTCTTGAGATTGATAGTCAGAAGTGGTCATTGTATTGACAAGATAACTATAGTTTAGAGTAGGAATATTCAAAATGGCCATCCAAATGAGTGAAATAAATTTTAATTTATAAATGTTTTAACAATATTATTTATAGATAAAAAATTATTGCAATAGCCATGAGATAAAATAGGCAGTCACATTTAAAGAAAAAATTTACCTTTATCAATAGAGATTCGTTAAAAATTAGGTAGTGCTAAATAGGTAAAGCTATTCCAATAAACTGATCTAATTGAATAGAGTAATTTTTCTAATTCAAGCAGAGAAAAACAATGAAATGCACACACTGCGGATCAGATTTGGTAAAGAAGAATGGTGATACAAGACAGAAAAAGCAAAATTTTCGCTGTTTAAAGTGTGGCAAACAAGTGGAGCGAAAACAATGAAGCTAAAATCATTAACGAAAAAACAAAGAAACTTGTTAGAAAACCTCTTTTGGAAAGGGTGTCTCTACATAGAGTTTATCGATACTCAAATTTTAATAATCGGCTCTGTACACTTCGTAACTGGATCATGAAATTGTAAAACTATGGGCCTTCTTAAAAAATATAAAGACTTTAGAGGAAAAATATCTACTACTTATACTCAGGGAGATGTTTTAGAGATTTCTTTATCTCAACTAATTGTGGATTAAACTAGCTTATTTAATTATACTTATAAAAAATACTTTACAAGTACACTTTATGTTAACGTTTTTATTCATCTAAGGAACATTTCATAATGAAACTCCCATTTTATAGAGTATTAATATTTATCATTCTAGTAGTAGAATCGGTTTATGCTGCTCCGTGGGTTATCTCTCATAGGGGTGGAGGAGAAAACTTTCCAGAAAACACACTTCTCGCTTTTTCTAAATCCATGGAAATTGGATGTGATGCCATTGAAATAGACGTACAAGTAACAAAAGATGGTGTTGTTGTCGTTTATCACCCAGAAGATTTAAAAAAATGGACAAATGGTTATGGTGCCATCTCCTCACATACTTGGGAAGAAATATCAACTCTCAATGCCGGCTACAACTATAAGCCGGAATGCGGGTATCCATTTAGAGATAAAAACTTACATATTCCAAGAATAGAAGAGGTGTTACATCATTTTCCAAAGACTTTAATCATTGTAGATATGAAGTCTTTACCTGCTGAGACTCTAATCAAAGCCTTAATACGAGCAATTTCTGATGAAGAATCGATCCGGCTTGTTTTTTACTCAACTAATGCCGAGCATATCGATTTATTAAATTCTTACAAACCTCATTGGATAACGTTTGAAAAAAGGGATCTTACCCGACAAAGATTTTTAGAATTTAGCCAAACAGCTCAATCTGCTCTACCAATTGACTCGGTTTGGATGGGTTTTGAGCTTAAAAGGAAAATGATGGTTACAGAAACATTCACGCTAGGAAATGGAAATAGTACAGTAGAATTTCATTTGTGGACACCGCGACTCGTTTCCTATTTAAGAAACTCTACTACGAAGTTATTTTTGGTGTTATTCGGGATTAACAAAAAGGATGAATGGGAAGAGGCCCTTACATTAAATGTAGACGCCGTATATACGGATAATCCTTGTAGAATTATAGACATGAAAAAGAAAATCGAAAAAGTTAATTAAAAGCTGTTTTTAGATTTTCTAAATAAAAGACTCCTATCGAATACGCCTTTAGAATTTTTAGATTAATAGTCCAAAAATTTAAAAAAACAGCAAATATAGTATTTTAAAAGAAGGAGTAGTTTTTCCTCAACATTACGCCTAATTAAATATAAAAAATTCAAGCTATTCTGTTCGGCTTGAAATGACTAAATAAATTATTTTCTATCAAATATTTCAAAAACAAAGGAATAAAAATGGCAGAATTGTCACATGCTTTTAATAGTCCCTCACCATATCAACCAACACAAGTTCTTTCATACACTACAGAAGAACTTTTGCAAAAAGGTTACCTAGCTATTCCCTGCGGTACCCAAGAAGAAGCAAAACTTTGTTTAAAAATCAATGTAGTAGTAGAAACAATAAAAGAATTTTATTGGATGAATTTTCAACTGGTAGGTGTAAATGTGGATAAAGAGGGAGCTATTCCACCGTTTTTTATTCATTATCCTAAAGAAAATGCCTATTATGCTCCTAAGCTGAAACATTTTGCTTTTGATAACAAATTTGCTTCTCGTCCAGATATTGTGTGTCATGAAATAACACACGCCGTGATAGCGTATCATAATCCATTACAATATAAAGGAGAATCAGGAGCGTTAGATGAAGCAATTGCGGATGTTGCTGCTATAGCATTCAAACAATATGAGAGTACGAGTCCAAATGATTGGCAAATTGGTAATTTGCGTAACTTGAGCAAAGTCCCTGAAAAATTTAAGTCTTCAACCACATATAACCTTGGTAATGATTTCGGCTATATGCATGATAATAGCTTGATTATCAGCCATACATTTTATCTTGCTTCAAAAAATCTGTCTCATGATTCAACTCATTGTAAATTACTTTTTAACATTTGGTTTAAGTCGATGTTAGCTCTTGGAGATAAATCTTTTAAAGGATTTAGAGCTAAGACAATCAAAGTTGCTAATGAGGATATTCATACAGTCGGTAGGATTGTTATTAACGCTATCTCCGATGCTTGGGAACAAACCTCCCCCCTTTTTCCGTAAAGTGTTAACAAATTTAGTTGGTTAGACTTAGGCCCTGCTAATATGCTAGATAAATGGCATAAAAACGTATTAAAAAATGGGAAATTAAAAAAGTTACCAACCAAGTTGGTAACTTTTTTCCATAAACAATGAACAATGGCTTCTGTCCCTGCTTATTCTGATGCTTGCCCTAGGAACTCGGTCATATAGCAAATTCAAAATCGATAATAACCATTAACCCTTTAATGAAAACTAAAAAAAGGCTTTGTAAATTTTCTTATTTTATTTTATTTTTATTTTTTTCTAATGATATACAGCTAATAAATTAGAGAATGTTACGTTGTTAGTGTTAGTTAAACAAAAAATATCTATCATGTGTCGTTGAATTTAGCCTTGAAAACTAATTTGGAAATAGGGGAAGAAGGTTCAATTACTTTTCTCCTGCTCTAGATAAACGCTCGGTAATGGTTTTCCAAAGCCCTTCTGAAGGGAAGTCCATGTCTACCCAAGCAATTTTTGCTTTCTCGAAATCGAGCTGACGTAAGACGGCATAGAGGTTTTCTGCAACCTCATGAGGGTTGGAAAGCGAGCCTAGATATAAAACTCGCTTTTCAACAGGATAGGATTTTTCTGTAAATCCCACAATAAAATCAGCTTCTGTTATCTGTTTTTGGTCCCCTAAAAATAGAGTTGCTTGAGGAGCATAGTGACGGAACATTTGTCCCGGAGAAATAATTTGATTATTTTTAACTATTTTTTGGTAGATAGGCTCATAACCTAAAATAGGTTGAAAAACAGTAGCTGGTAAGGCTCCTAAACGTGCTATTTCCCACTGAGAATTTCGATAATGCAAAATAGTCGATTCAACACCTTCTTGACAGGGCCCTCCATCTAAGACGGGAAAATCTAAGCCAAAATCCATTTCTACATGTTTTACATCAGTAGAAGAAGGCTTTCCTGATAAATTTGCAGAAGGCATGACCAAAGGACCAACAGCTCGGATGACATGCAAAGTTAAAGGATGAGAAGGCATTCTAAAAGCTGCTGTTGGAAGCCCTGCTCTGACAATGGAAGCTACTAAATCTAATTGAATTGGAACAATAAGCGTGAGTGGACCTGGCCAAAAAGCATGGGTTAAGGCGTCAAAATGAGGAGGTAGAGCGATCGCATACGCACTCACATCTATAGGATTGGCAACATGAATGATCAGAGGATTTACTAGAGAGCGTCCTTTTATCTCGAAAATTTTTTTGATTGCTCTAGGGCAAGTCAGCCTAGCTGCTAACCCATACACTGTTTCTGTCGGCATTGCGACTAATTGATTCGCTAACAATTTCTCAATTGCTTCTTCAACATTAATACGCATAAATTTTATTTTAACCGCTTAATAATATCACTTAAAGCTAAATGTAGCTTGTCAATTTCATCAACCGTATTATAAAAAGCAAAAGATACCCGTGCTGTGGCAGGAATATTAAAAAATTGCATAACAGGTTGCGCGCAATGATGTCCGGTACGAATTGCAATTCCTTTTAGATCTAGAAATGTCCCTATATCTAAAGGATGAATTCCTTCGATCACAAAACTGATCAAAGAAGTTTTGTTAACTGCTTGACCAATAATATGAAGATCTGGAATTTGCATCAGCTTCTTGGTCGCATACTCTAACAGGGTATGTTCATAAGTTTGAATACGCTCTATTCCAATTTGATTAAGATAATCTAAAGCTACTCCCAATCCCATGACCTCTGCAATCATAGGGGTGCCTGCTTCAAATTTTAGAGGAAGCTGATTATAAGTTGTTTTAACAAACGTCACTTTTTCAATCATATCTCCTCCTCCTTGATACGGAGGCATTTGATCGAGAATTTCCGCCTTACCATACAAAATACCGATACCGGTAGGTCCCATTAGTTTATGACCTGAAAAAACAAAAAAATCTGCGTCTAAATCTTGCACATCAATTTTAAGATGAGGGACACTTTGTGCACCATCTACGAGAACTTTCGCCCCTGCTTCATGCGCTTTTTTAATGATTTCTTTAATGGGATTAATCGTTCCAAGAGAATTTGCCACATGAGTGATAGCGACAAGACGAGTTTTTGGGCTTAGAAGCTTTACATACTCATCAAAAAGCAGTTCTCCCTTTTTATTCATAGGAATAACTTTTAGAACAGCTCCTCGATCTTCACATAAAATTTGCCAAGGCACAATATTCGCATGATGCTCCATTGCACTAATCAAAATTTCGTCACCTGGCTTCACAAAGACCTTGCCAAAGGAATAGGCAACCATATTGATCGAATCTGTGGCTCCTCGAGTAAAAACAATTTCTTCTATATTGGCAGCATTGATAAAACGTTGAACTTTTAAACGTGTGTCTTGATAATTCTCAGTGGAATGAATGGCTAATTCGTAAACAGCACGGTGAACAGTTCCATAATGATTCCGATAAAAATCACTCATACAATCAATAACAGCGTTCGGTTTTTGAGTTGTTGCCGCAGAATCGAAATAAATAAGAGAATGTCCATGCATCGTTTTATTCAACATGGGAAAGTCTTGCCTGAGCCTGTTAACAGCAGATTTTTCTAAAGGATTCATAATCAACCTTTTGTTAGATAACGATGCGCCCTTTGAGAAATTGCTTCTTTAATAGAATTGATAGGAATCATTTCGATGACTTGTTCAGCAAAACCATAAATTAATAAATTTTTAGCAGCCATTTCAGGAAATCCACGGGTTTTCATATAAAAAAGCTGTTCTGCATCCAGTTGGCCGACAGTTGCTCCATGAGAAGCTTTTACATCATCTGCAAAAATTTCTAAATTAGGTTTGCTATCTGCATGGGCATGATCGCTTAATAACAAATTATTATTCAGTTGAAAAGCTTCTGTTTTTTGCGCTTTTTGTCGAACCATAATTTTTCCTTCAAAACTTGATCGACTAAAGTCGTTTAATACTGCTTTAAAAAGCTGATAAGAGCGGCAATTTGGTGCTTGATGATCAATAAAAATGTGTGTATGTACTTCTCGTTTATCTTCTAACATCGAAATTCCATTCAGCAAAACTTCTGCATTTTCTCCAGAGAGAGAAATATGATAATCATTACGAACTGTCATTCCCCCTTCAGTAATACACACTGTCTTGAACGTCGATTGTTTTTTTAGATGTGCTCTAACAGCTTCAAAATGCCATGCTTGGACATGTTCCTCATTCAGAATTTGCGTGTAGTGAACATATGCTTGATCTTCAACAAGGAAATCGGTGACTTGATTAATAAAATATCCATTCATGGATTTTTGATGAATAGAAGAAACAAATTTAACTTCTGCCTGAGCTCCAACGCAAACATTTATTCTTGGCATCAACATCAATAATTGACCTTGTGCTTGCACCAAATGCAAAATTTGAATGGGGATTTCGACAATAGTTTTAGGGGGAATATAAATAAACGCCCCCTGATGATGCAAAGCACTATTAATTAGAGCAAATGAGTCATTTTCTTCTTTAAGAGATTTCGACCAATAATTATTAAAAAAAGTTCCAAATGTCTGATTTGCTTCTTGTAAAGTAGAAATTATTACCTGCGAAGGTAAATTTTTTGTCTCCGAAAATTCGGAACAAAACTGACCATTGATAAAAACGAGAAATGAGTGTTGACATTCAGGATAAACCAAAGAAGCAATTTGATCTTTAGTGATGCTCTCTTCTTTAGGAAATTCATAATTCTGAGAAAATAGATGTCTAAGCTTAATGTAGCGATAAGCCTCCGACTGCTTTGTTGGTAAACCTCGCTCTAAAAATTGACTCCAAGCTTTCTGACGAGCCTTCTGCAAAGGATCTCCTTGATTGATGGCATCCAAATGCTTTTCCAATAAACTTGTAAAGATTTTTTGCTCTAGGCCCAATTCGAATGTCATGAGACAACCCCCTCTTTCGGTGATTGAACGAGCCAATCATACCCTTTACTTTCCAATTCGAGAGCAAGCTCAGGCCCACCTGATTGGACAATTTTTCCACCTAACATGACATGCACAAAATGAGGTTTAATATAATCAAGAAGCCGTTGATAATGAGTGATCAATAATAAACCCATTTCAGGATTCATTAATTGATTGACTCCTTTTGCCACAACGCGCATCGCATCAATATCTAAACCTGAGTCAGTTTCATCTAATAAAGCAAGATTTGGGTTTAAAACCGCCATTTGTAAAATTTCATTCCGTTTTTTTTCGCCGCCCGAAAAATTTTCATTTACATTACGCGATCGAAGTTCTGGCTTAATTTCCATTTGCTGCATTTTCTCGTTTAGTAAACTTTCAAATTCAGTCGTTGTCAGTTCTGATTTCCCCTCAGCTTTAAGTTTGGCATTCAAAGCAATTTGAAGAAATTGGCTATTACTCACACCCGGAATTTCAACGGGATATTGAAAACTCATAAACAAACCTAAATGAGCGCGTTCTTCAGGTTCTAACTCAAGTAAATTCTGTCCTTTAAACCAAACTTCGCCCCCTGTTACTTCATAAGCAGGATGGCCAGCTAATACTTTTGCCAAAGTCGATTTACCTGCCCCATTTGGGCCCATAATCGCATGAATTTCTCCCGTTTTGATATGAAGATTAACCCCTTTTAAAATTGGAGTTCCCTCTACGGTTGCTGTTAATTCTTTAATTTTTAGCATGATTCATTCCTAATCTAATATCTAAAGATTTTTAATCTCTCTTTCATTCTATTTTAGCGCCAAAAGCACTTTAACAAGTAAACTAAACAGCGCAATAAATTCACTGATTATCCAACAGAATTTTCTAATTTGATCGCGAGAAGTTTTTGAGCTTCAGTCGCAAATTCTAAAGGAAGCTCTTGAATAACATCCTTGCAAAACCCATTGACAATCATATTTACAGCATTTTCTTTTGAAATCCCTCGGGATTGAAAATAAAAAAGCTGCTCTTCATTCATTTTAGATGTAGAAGCTTCGTGCTCAACTTGACTAGTGGCATTTCCAACTTCAATGTAAGGAAAGGTATTAGCTGAGCATTTATCTCCAACCAGCATCGAATCGCATTGAGTGTAATTACGCGCATTAGTTGCTCGAGGAGCTACTTTTACCAAACCTCGATAACTGTTATGAGAAAGATCAGCTGAAATCCCCTTAGAAACAATCGTAGATTTTGTATTTTTTCCTAAATGGATCATTTTAGTTCCCGTATCAGCTTGCATTTGCCCATTAGTCAATGCGACAGAGTAAAATTCTCCAACAGAATGATCTCCTTGTAAAATACAGCTAGGATATTTCCAAGTAATTGCAGCGCCTACCTCAACTTGCGTCCAAGAAATTTTAGAGTGGGCACCGGCACACCTGCCTCGTTTAGTAACAAAATTGAATACCCCACCTTCGCCTGTTTTTGGATTTCCTGAATACCAGTTTTGAACCGTTGCATATTTAATTTGCGCGTTATCAAGGGCTATTAGTTCAACGACAGCGGCATGAAGTTGATTATTAGTAAAAGCAGGTGCTGTACACCCTTCTAAATAACTCACGTAAGAGTTTTCCTCAGCAATGATCAAGGTTCGTTCAAACTGACCCGATTCCTTATCATTAATGCGAAAATAGGTAGACAACTCCATCGGACAATGAACGTCCTTTGGAATATACACAAATGATCCGTCGCTGAAAACTGCCGAATTAAGAGTAGCAAAATAATTATCTCCAATTGGAACAACGCTACCAAGATATTTCTGAATGAGCTCTGGATGGGTATGCATTGCTTCTGAAATGGAGCATAAGACGACTCCCGCTTCCTCTAATTTTTTCTTAAAAGTTGTTCCTATAGAAACCGAATCAAAAACCATATCAACAGCAACGTTGCTTAATCGTTTTTGTTCTTCTAAAGGAATTCCTAACCTTTCAAAAGTTTTGATAATTTCAGGATCAACTTCACTTAAATCATTTAGAACAGGTTTTTTCTTAGGAGCTGAATAATAAGTGATATCTTGGTAATCAATTTTAGGATAATTAACATTTGCCCAAATTGGTTCTTCGGACTCTAACCATCGTTGATAAGCTTTCAACCGAAATTCTAATAAAAAAGCGGGCTCATTTTTTTTTGCAGATATCGCGCGGATCGTTTCTTCATTCAATCCCTTGGGAAGGCTTTCGGTTTCTATTTCTGTCACAAACCCATATTTATAATCGGATGATTCGTGACTAAATGGAGACAATTCTGCATTCATTCTGATCCTTTATTTATTAAATTGTTTAACATCATTAGATCCACAAAATGAGGTCTATTAACCTGAACTTTGGGTTATTAAGAAATTACATCGATTTAAATAAACACAAACTTTAATTGTCTATTTCACGTAAACAAATAGCAAAATTTAAAAATAAAATTTTGTTTACTTATATCTTCAATCACAATAATTATTAAGATGATTTCAATAGTATTTATCAAAGATCATAACGAATCTAAAAAGGGGTGTCAATTTGTATTTCCTTCCGGGGCCTCAGGAGTTTGACTAGAGATCAAAGATTTTAACCATCGAATATTTAAGAACTGCATATAGGTAAAAAGGAGATTTCATTCGACGGTATAGTTTCATCTCGTTGCGAGCCGATATCAATCGAAAATGGCGAGCGATTTTTGTTCGATCCTTCTTCCATCCTCGGCAATGATAAGCCTTTAATTGTGGATCGAATCCTAATACCCAACCTTGTTGCCTTAACCGCACCGAAAGATCAATATCTTCTTTGTACATATAAAAAGAAGGGTCCATAATTTGATTAGGACCTAGTAGAACGGATTTTAAGGCCGAATAACGACAAAACATAAGAGCTCCGCAAAGAGCTGGCACAAATTCAAAACCCCCTTTCCAATCTTCTCGATAACGCTCTCCTTGGTAGCGATCGAACCATCTTCCATACCAACTGCGAAAAATCCCCGACGAATCGATGTTTCCTGTTTCTTGCTGATGCTCTAAATCAAAGCCCAAAAGCCATCCCGATAACGCTGCTACTTTCTCAAATGCTTCTTTATCCATCAAAGCAAGAGCGTCTTGAATAAAGTGAGGGGTTAAAAAAGTGTCTGGGTTTAAAAATAAGAGATAGTCGGTATCACTAGGGATATAAGATAAGCCGATATTATTACCTTGGCAAAATCCGACATTGTTTTTAAGTAAACAAATTTTAACCGAAGGATCGGACAAATAATCTAATTTTAAATAAGAAGCATCTGTTGAACCACTATCAATAATCACAATTAAATCAAGCAGCCGAGTTTGTGCAAATAATGCTTTCATACACAAAGCGAGGCATTCTTGGCTATTATGTGTAACAATAATAGCAGCACAAATTTTTCTTTTGTTCAAATTCTCTCTCCTTAACTCAGCAATTTTATTTGCTAAATCATATCTGAATCAACAACAATAAAAGTTACTTTGTGCTTATGATCTCGGCTCAAACGAGCATAAAAATCTAACTCTTCAACTTTTTCTTTACTGACAGAAACTGCAACGGAATTAAATAGAGGGATTAAACTCTCTGCCTCAGCACTTATGGGGAATGCGGGGCTAACACCAATGATATAATCATATTGTTTTTGCAATTCTTGAATCAAATCTTCAAATAATTTTGAACTCAGTAATTCGGCAGAATAACGGCTCATTCCTCCTGCAACAATTTGATCTCCATAAACTGTTTTTTCAATTGAAGGGAATTCAATTTGCCCTTCCAAATATTGCAAAAGTCCATTCGAAGAAGTTTCAGCTTGACCAAAATTTAATAAAATTCGAATGATTTTTTTACCTTTTTTCACAAATAAATTAGCAAGATCTGAAGAATAATCTGGCCCCATTCCTTCTATTAAAAGTAACTTGTTGATTCTTATGGAAGATCCCTCTAGAGGAGAAACAAGAAAACTTCTTAATCGCCTTAAGGTTTCTAAATCATCATTAAAGATCATATTTTGAAAACCCTCACAATAACTAGAAGACAAAACTCCAGAAACATGATGTCCGAGCAGTTTCAAATTATCCTGGGAAATAGTCAGCCCTTTTTTTAACGTAGATCCAAGAGTTAATCCCGCTCCGAGCATCCCACCAAATAAACTCCCCAAAAGAGCAAATGGGATTAGTTTAGGTGTCACTGGATGGACAGGAGTAACAGACAAGTCAATGGGTGCCGATTGAATCATTTCCAAGTTATGTGAAATATTTTTAGATTCCACCATTTTTGCAATTTCTTCGACAATTAATCGATTGGTTTGCAGTTCTTGATCAATTTGTTGCTCTGCTACCCATTTTTGAGGTAGGCCACCCATCTCTTTATGAATATTTCTCAAATGTTGTCTAATTAACACCCTTTCTTGACGCAAGTTTTCCAAACGAGATTCAACATAATCTTTTAATGTATTTTCTAAGAGCGACATTTGCTGATGAATGAGCTCTAAACTCACGTTTTGCAAAACATAGATTTTCTCATCAATTAATTTTTTATTCAGCTCCATTAATTCAATCATTTGTTTAAGATGTAAAGTTAAAAAAGTTCGTTGCAATGCTAATTCATTCTTCAAACGTTCTTGTTCTTTGACACTCTGATTGTTTTGATCTTTTAAGGTTAAGACTAAATGACTGGCTTTTTTAAGCATTTCCTGACTAATTGGATCAATCAAACCAGCACTTAAAGAAGTAATTTCGAAATTTTCATTGTCCATTTGAGTAATAAAAAAAAGATTTTGCCGAATTGTAGCTTCTAAATCAATCAATCGTTTAGAATAATCTACATAAAGCTCTTCAGCAATTTTTAAATTGATTCCTTGATATTCACCCGACGAATTTTGCTGATGAGTTAATCGAGTTTGTAAAATCTTTTCATACACAGAAAATAAACGCTCTAAATTGCCTAAATAATAAAGAAAATTTTCTCTAGACTTTTGCCATTCAATAGGGTCTATGTTTTCTAAATCATTTAACCGCTCAAACCAATTTTGAATCAAAAATCTGGGATCACTCAATAGCACAGAAGGGCTTGGTGGTAAGTTTTGATGAAACCTATCCATTACATCTTGTAGGTCTACCATATGCTGTTGAGTTTCTTTAAGCTCATCTAATTGTTTGTCTAAAGAAAAATGAAGGCTATCCTTTTTCAGAGCTGTCTTTTTTTGCAGCTCTATTTCCAACCCATCTCGCCTTTGTTTCAAATGGCGAATTTCAGTTAATACTGTATTAATGGTTTGAGAATCCCCTTCATGGAGCCGATAACTATCATAATAAACATAGTTGCTGGATTGAACGTTCTCTAACCTTTTTAATTCCAGCTCATTAGCAAGCAATTTATCTCTATATTCATGCTGACTTTTTGCTAAAAAATCCATTTCTTTATTGGAATCTACAAATCCCGAATTGAATAAATCATCTTTTAAAAAATCTGCATGTTTCTTCATTAAATCAGCTAATTTCTCACCTAACTGGTTTTGTCTGTCTTGTAAATAATCAATTTGTATTAAAGCGAGGCGATCATGGTTTTTCTTCAAATAGTTTTGATAACATTCCATTGTGGTATTGATAAATATACTCGAACGATGACGATCACGATCCATATAGGAGAGCTTAAGAACACCTTTATCTGTTTTAACTGTTTCAATTTCTAGTTTTTTAGATAATTCATCGCAGGTAGTAACTAAAGGTTTTACCGTTAAAAAGAAGGTTTGCGAAGGTTTAAGCTTATCAGAAACTTTTGTCAGGGTAAAGCTCAGTTGGTTTGATATAAAGGGTAATTCGAATTCTCCTTTGCTTTCAGTTATTTTTGAGTTTGAAGGAGCCTTGACATGGAATGAATCATCGTCATTTATAGTAATTGTCAAAGTTAAAGGAATTTCTCCAGAATAATTGAGAGATGATAATTGAATGGGGCACTGAATATCAGGTAAAACAGGATAAGAAGATTTAAAAAGAGCTCTTTTAAAGATTAATAAATTGTTTTTAATGTTACTTCTCCAACCTTCCATTTCACAATCTTGCTGAAGATGGCCTTGTAAGTGCAATTTTTCAACAACATCCTGTAAAATTTTACGCGATTTAAATAAAGAACTAGCTTCGTTTTCTTGCGTGTTAGTATCACTTCCTAATAATTCAATTAATGAAGTAGAAATATTTCCAGATTTATTACTTTTTTCTCTAAATGTTGCTTCTGCATTATAAACTACAGGTCTAATCAAGGTAAAAAGAACCCCTAAAACCCCAAAAAACAGGGAAAAATACAAAATACGTTTTTTAGATCTTCGAAATAAAGATAAAATATCTGACGATGTAATAAGAAGTTTGTCATCTTTATCTGTTGTCTTACTCATTTCTAACCTAATCTACATATCTTAAAGTATTTATTATATACAAAAACAAATTGCTCATCCCCAAGCGATCAATTTCTAAAAAGCCTATAAGTTCCATAAGCTGTTTGAACCCCTAAGCAGCTTGGTAGTAACTGATCAATAAACCTATTCCATTGCGTAATGGGTTTCTCAGATACATAAACCGTATCTCCTGGCATCAAGAGTAAACTATCATTAGGTAGATGAATAATGTGATTCCAAGAAAGAACGTAAATTTTAGGGTTTTGTAAATTTCCCCTAATGACTTGGATACAATCCCGATTACCAGTAAAAGGAATGCCTCCAGCAGAGACAAGTGCTTGTCGTAAAGACATAAAACCATAAGGAAGATTAACAGCCATTGGATGTCCTACTTCACCCATCACCATAACTGTCGAGTCACTTGGAGCGGCAATAAAAATACGATCTCCTCCACGCATAACAATATTTTGACTCATATCCCCTAAATTCATCAATTTATAAATATCTATGGGAAGCTGCTTCCCTTCTCTCACCACATAACTTTTAAAAAAATTGGCATTATTGGGCACTTTAGCTAATGCTAAAACTTCATATAAACGAATTTTTCCATCGACAGCAATGACAGGAGTGGCTACAGCTCCTGTGAGTTCAACTTTTCTGGAAAGTCTATTTCGATAATTCAAGAAAACTTCAACGTCTTGAATCTGTTCCTGATAGCAAAGCTGTATTTTCTGTCTAGCCTCTTCGAGCGATAAACCTGCTACCTCAACAGATGGGATATCTGGAAAATCGACTCTGCCTTCACTAACTCGAAAGCCTATTGTTGCATTAATAAATTGAATAGCATCCATCACATCGCGTCGTTTCGGATGGTAGATCGCAATATTCAAAATATCATCTTCAGAAATGACATCTTGATATTCTTCCATTGCATCGCAATCTAATTCCTTAACGTCTGATCCTTCCATATCCAAAATTGCCAACTTCCCCTGGCGAATTTTATAAGAATCAATCACAAATTCATCTGCACCAAACACGTCATAATTATGACAAGGTGTACTACAAGAGCTGAGAAAAAAAAGAAGGGAGAGGAGGCAAAATACAAGATATTTCATCATAGAGGTTACAAACTTTAAAACTTTAAACTTTTAGGAGTTATCTTTCTTAGCCTATTTTATATTAAATCAAAAGCATTTTTTCTTTCTAAACCACTTTAACCCAAGCATTTTTTGTTATGTTTTTTATTACTCAAAAAATTATTTTAACTCATGATTGGTCATAATCGTAAGTTCAAACCAATAAGGTGAAGAGGTAGCGAAGATATCCTTTTCAAGATTGGTGGGTTATGCTTTAATCATCAACTGACACATTTGAGCTTAGATTATATGGCACGTTTTTTTGATAAACAACTCTCTTTAATCATTCTTATATTTTTGATGCCTCTCTTTTTTCTCCCTAAAATCAACCTCTTAACAGTTGGTTCCGAAACGGCAGGTTTGAGAATTGATGATCTATTTCTCCTTTTCTTTGGCACACTTTTAATTTGGGCTCATCTTCTTTTAGATAAACGCTTGTATATGATTGAAATTTGGGTGCTCATTTTAACTTTATTTGGCATTCTGTCATTTGCTTCTAATCGGTTTCTAATTTCGCTTGGATATCATTTTTTAGATGCAAAAATTTTTTACGCAGTCCGCCTGCTAGAATATTTTTTATTTTTCTACATTGGAACTTTGGCTTTTCGATTTCATTTGAGTAAAGGCTTTATACAAGCGTTCTTTTTATGGAATTTTTTCCTAATGACTTTACAAAAGTTAAATTTAGCAGGAGCTATCACAAATTTAGGATACGAAAAAGATGTTTCAACAAGGGTGCAAGGAATCGCCTCTTTCCCTTCCGAGATGGGGTTATTACTTAATCTATTATTTTGCTACATGATATATGATGATAGCTATCGATCAAAAATCATTCAGATATTCCCTTCTTACTATCGTTATTTTCTTCGCAAAAGCTATTTATATATTCTGTTTATCGTCATCGGCATTTTTGTGATATTTACAGGTAATCGTATTTCTCTCCTTGCCCACTTGATCTGTTTTTTAGGTAAACTCAAACAGGAAATTAATTGGAAATCGATTGGATCTTTTGTTTCTTTAACAATTGCTTTTCCTCTTTTAATGGGAATCATTATTTATATGGTGATACAAACAGATTCTATCTATAGCCGTAGCGCCAGCCTACTTTCTATAAAAAATATTCACTTAGCACAAATTGTTTGGGATAAAATTGATCTAACTCAAGATCCCATTAGCAAAAAATTGATAGAGACTGATGAATATGATATGAGCTGGTGGCTGCGCATCCATAAATGGATTTTTGTGACTAAAGCTTTTGTCAATCATCCTGAAGTTTATTTACAAGGGTTAGGACCTGGATTTGCCTGGTCGGCATTAGATGGAGGAATATTAAGAATCATTGTAGAGTATGGCCTAATTGGCTCTCTACTTTTTTTTAATTTTTTTAGATCTATTTACAAAATTAACCAACAAATGAAATGGATGACAATTTCTTTACTCATCAATATGATTTTTTTTGATGCTCACCTCGCTTATAAAACAATGAGTTTTTACTTATTTGCCGCTGGTTACTGCTTTGAATCTAAGCATAACCACTCTTTAACTGCTAGCTCCACTCGTGCTAACCACTTAAAACCTGAATTAATATTCTTTTCTTAGTAACAAACTGAGCATTTTAGTTGCCTAATGAGATATAAAAACATTTTATGTTGGGTAAAAGATAGCAATCACATAACTTCTAAACAAACCTGAAGGAATAATGCCCAGTTGACAACTCAATAGAACTTCTTGCCCATTTTTATTTTTAGCAAGCAATCGAATTTGCGACTCGGTAGCCGTTGTAAGAGCAGCTAATCCTCTTCTCCATTCGTTTAATCCTTCTTGAATAATTTGAGCAAAATCTGAAATGAGCTTATCTGCACTCCATCCAAGTAAAGCTTTGGACTGTTGATTGGCAAATAATAATTTTTGATCTTTTTGAGAAAATACAACAATCAATCCACCCTCTTCATTTTTTAAATTGTCAAAAAGACGCCGCTGATCAATAGCATAGTTAGAAGTTGAAAATTCTCTATAGCGAGTAGTTTCATTATTATAGTAATTAGCCCCAGTCATTTTTTGAGCCATATTTATACATTTTTTCAATAATGCACTAGCCTCAATTGTTGTTTTGACCCAATAACCGTTTTTAAGATCTAACGAAGGAATGATAGAAGTATGAGTGGGAAAATCATCGAAGTCTTCAATAAATGATCCATTGGAGTTATTTTTAAACAATACTTCTTTTTTAGAAGTATTTGATTCTGTTTCATGCAAATATAATAGAGTTTTAATTTCATAACTCAAATCATGCACCTTTGTATCAAGATGAAAAATTTGATCTTGTCTTTTTTCCATTTCGCTACGCTGATCTTCTATTGTCTGCTGTAAAAAATTAATTTGTAATTGTTTTTGCTTTAATTGTTCTTCAGAAAAAAGTTTATAGTCTGCAAAATCTTGTTGGGTTTGCTGAGTTTGCGATATAAGAGATTGATTTTCTTCAACTAATTTTTGAATTTCAGATTGCTTAAGAGCTAATTCTTCTTCCCTTTTTCTTTGTTCGTCGTTGAGGTTTTCTAGCGAATTTAATAAATTCCCCTCTTCTTTAGTTGTAAAAGAAGAAGCTTCTTCCAAAGGCACTAATGTAAATGCGGGATCCAATGCCGTCACTTTATTCTCTTTTTCAGAAGAAAGACTGCTTTGAGAAGAAAGGATCGCTGACTCTCCCTGCCACTTCGTTTTTAAGCCTATTTCCCAGTAGTAAGCAAGCAAAATTAAACAAATAGATCCAATGGCAACTAGAAGAAGTCCTAAAGTAAGGATAGACCAACTTTTCTGATGGGGCATTAACCCTATGCTATAGGTAACAAAAAATAATAAAGGGAGAAGATAGAAAAAAATGACGGCTGCAGAAAAAAATTGTCGATTTGTTGTTTTAAATTTCATACTAAAAAATACGATTTCCTGATTCGTTATAAATCCAACTATACACAATTGATATTAAAAGAGACATGAGACTTCTTTCCAAGCTTGTTTTGTTTGCAAAAAAATTTTCTCCTATTTTCTCTAATCATTATAACTTCAATAAATTGATAGCAAATGATTTAAAAAATATCGTTTTAAGTTGCACACTATTCTCTCCCTTGTTATGTTCTTACAATATAGAAAACAATTCCAAGTTTGTAATTGATTATTAAAAAAATGTCTAATATTGATGCATTTTGCAGCATATCAAACATTTAAATTTATTATTAAATTTTATTTTTTATAGTATTTATTTTAACTTTCCCTAATATTAAATAATCAGAAAATATGTCCGATCATGCACAATTTGACATCGTCATTGATTCCTCTGGAATTCAAAAAGAATATTTAAAAGATCTTTATCGCTATCGAGAATTACTTTATTTTTTTACGTGGAGAGATATTATTGTTCGTTATAAGCAGACAGCGCTTGGGATTTTATGGGCTTTATTTCGTCCTATTTTAAATATGTCTGTCTTTGCTTTAGTATTTGGCAAAATTGCTAATCTACCTTCTGACGGAGTCAAGTATCCCCTATTTGTCTTGGCTGCAATGCTACCTTGGTTACTTTTTGCAGGTTGTGTGATTGATACTAGTAATACTTTAGTGAATAATGCAGCAATGATTTCCAAGGTCTATTTTCCTCGTATGATTCTACCCATTAGTAATATCCTCGTGAATTTTTGTGATTTCATTGTGACTCTCCTGCTTTTATTTATTTTATTTTTATTTTCAGGCACATTAACGACTTGGACAATAGTACTACTCCCTATTTTCATCAGTTTGAATTTGATTCTTTGTTTAGGAATAAGCCTGTGGATGGCAGCCGTTACAGTCCGCTTTAGAGACTTTCGTTTTTTAATTCCTTTTATCGTCCAATTCGGCCTGTTCATTTCTCCGGTTGGTTATGGAAGTTTTTTAGTGCCAGAACCGTGGAGATGGCTTTATTTTCTTAATCCGATGGCAGGTATTATTGAAGGCTTCCGTTGGTGTTGTTTAGGCATATATCATACCGATCTTCCTTTAGCCTTGCTTTTATCTAGTCTGATAAACTTCATTTTGTTAATCACCGGATTTAGATATTTCCGTAAAATGGAACGTATTTTTGCAGACATTATTTGAGTAACCTATGAATATCGTTGAAATCGAGCAGTTATCTAAAAAGTATTTAATTTCTCATGAAAATCAAAATCCTTACGCTTCTTTAAAAGAAATTGCGACTGATTGGTTTAAAAATTCTTTTAAACGTTTAACTTCTCCTTCAACTTCTTTTATAGAACGATGTGAAGAGTTTTGGGCACTCCAAGATATCAATTTAAATATTCAGCAAGGAGATCGAATTGCTCTGCTAGGGCGGAATGGAGCGGGTAAATCAACATTACTAAAACTAATTTCGCGCATTACAGAGCCCACAACAGGCAAAATCAAAATCCGAGGGCGTGTTTCGTGCTTGTTAGAAGTGGGAACAGGATTTCATCCTGATTTAACAGGTCGAGAAAATATTTTTCTGAACGGCGCAATTATGGGAATGAGTTATCAAGAAATACGAAATAAATTTGATGAAATTGTTGATTTTGCCGAAATAGAAAAATTCTTAGATACACCCATCAAAAAATATTCTAGTGGGATGTATATGCGACTTGGATTTGCTATTGCCGCTCACCTAAATTCTGATCTTTTAATTGTTGATGAAGTTTTAGCTGTAGGAGATGCGCAATTTCAAGAAAAATGCATAAAAAAAATGAATGAAATGGGAATGCAAGGAAATACTATTTTATTTGTGAGTCACAGTGTGAGCTCCGTGCTTTCTCTATGCAATAAAGGAGTCTTTCTCGAAAAAGGAAGATTGAAAGCTCTGGAACCAATTGAAACCTGCATTAACCGCTACATCAACAGTTGTCCCGCTGCAGGACTTGAATGGAAAGGAACCTTGGGAGATGAGCATGTTCAATTTTTTCAAACAAAATTATCCACTCCTAAATCTAGTTCAGCCCTTTTTTTTCACGATGAACAAGCAACTATCAGCATCGATTTTGAAATTTTGAAATCTCAACCTGACCTTATTTTAGGAATTAGTATTTTAAATAGTCGCAATCAAATTATTGCCAGATCTCGCCTTTGCGATCATAATGAGTATTATGATCTCATTTTAAAAACGGGGCGCCATCATTTAAACTACACTTTAGATCCCAACCTATTCCATCCTGGCGAATATCAAATCCGATTAGAATGTTCTATTTTAAACAAAAAGAAAATCTTACAAGGTGAGATTTTATTGAAATTTACTGTTTATTCTTCACAAATCCAACAATCCAAATATGAATTTGGAATTGACAAAGATGGAATTAGCTTAGGGAATCGTTGGTTCCTGTCAAAGCACTTATAAAACCATGACTCAAGGAAGTGATCGTTTTCAATTTTTGGACGGACTCAGAGGAATAGCAGCTTTATGGGTCGTTTTCCTTCATTTTCATACGCTCATTAATGAAAGGTCTACTAATCAATTTTCTTGGATTCTTGATCAAATATTGCCACATGGACATATAGGAGTTAACATTTTTTTTGTCTTGAGCGGTTTCGTTATAGCTTATAGCATTAGACAAAACATTATTACCTTTCCTTTCATTGCTCGTTTTTTTATTCGACGATCTATTCGCTTAGATCCCCCGTATTGGGTGGCTTTACTCATTTTGACTGGGCTGATTCTAGCCGGACCCTTTTTCTTTCAAAGAGGGATAGAGTATGTACCTAGCTACCAGCACCTGTTTCTCAATGCTTTTTATATTCACAATTTTTTCGAGTTAAAAAGTATTTTACCTGTTGCTTGGACACTTGCCTTAGAATTTCAATTCTACTTTGTCTTCGTTTTTCTTCTTAAATCTGTCCAATTTTTAAATATTCAAATGAATCATTCTGAATTCAACTATTCTACAGGATATGCCACAGGTTTATTTTGGTTTTTATTCATCTTATCTCTCATGCAGATGTCTCATATAGGGTTATTTTTTGAGTTACCTGGTTTTTTTCTGCCTTTCTGGTATAGCTTTTTTATTGGTTCTTTGCTTTGTTGGGCGATGTTGAACTTAATATCCGAATTTCAGCTTTTTTTATTCTTTACTGCCATGCTTTTTTTTTATGTGATTGGAAAAAATGAAGATATTTTGATCACTTCAGCTGTCGCTTTATCCATTCAATTATGCATAAAGAAAAATAAACTCCATAGCTACTTAAGCTCTTATCCTTTTCAATACTTAGGTAAGATTTCTTATAGCTTATACTTGACTCACTGGTGCGTCGGGACTAAATTGATCAGTCTTATTTCCTATGCTTTAAATACAGGTATTAACGAAATCCCAGCTTCTATTCTTCTTATAATGGGCACTCTTCCAAGTCTTGCAGTTGCTCACATATTTTATCATTACATTGAACAACCTTGCCTGCATTGGAGCCGAAAAATTAAATTCGAAACTATTTTTCTACCTCAGAATTTCCGAGTCACAAAAGAAAAACAAGGTCCATGAGGATGGTCCAGCTGGTCAAAATTAATATCAATACGGTTATAGCCAAAATGGTAGCAACAATTAAGTATATCTTCCCTACTTGACCACTGACTTGTATTAGCCGGTCTTTCAATAAACGTGGACCATTTTCTAGCTGAACCATATCGATAGAAATACGTTGAGTCATTAAATCTTTCGTAAGTGGCTGAAGTCGCGGCTCCAAATCTTTTTCTTAAAAAGAATTTCTTGCAATGTTCTTCTTCATAATAATGATTCCAAACATATAATTGCAGACACTTATCTGCCATTTTGGCATAACTTGTTGACCGTGATAAAGAACGCCCACAGCCAAACCCAGATCAAACTGGTTAGAAGATTGCCGCAAATATTGCATAAAATCTTCGAAGAGAAATTCAGACCGATTTAATTTTAACACCTCTTTAACTATTAAATATCTTAAATAGGCTCTAGGATGCGCTTTAATAGAAACAATAAATTGAGCTCCTGCATTTTGTAAAATATACGTATTGACCTGCTCCCCAAAAATTAATCCATCTTAAGATGGATAAAATTTTAATTAAGGAGCAAAAAAATACATAAAAGTCGTTTTTCCGAAGAGCAAATTATTTCTATTTTAGGCGAAATGAAAGCTAGGTGTAAAGTTCTAGAGCTTTGCCGAAAGCACAATGTGACACCCAATACCTTTGATAAATGGAAGGATAAATTGGCAGCATGACAGTTTCGGAGGCCAAGCGTCTAAAGGCTTTAGAAGAAGAAAATGCAAAGCTAAAAGCGATACTTGCGGAAGCGCTATTAGACAATCGAGCCCTTAAGGATATTGTTTCAAACAAGTGGTAGGCTCACAAGCTCAAAGAAAAGTGGTCGGTTATCTAAAAGAGCATTTTGAAAGAAGCGAAAGAAGCGGTTGTGAGCTCATCAAAGTGGCGCGATCGACCATGCGTGATAAAAGTCATGCTCGAGAGAACAAAGGCTTAAAAGAGCGTATTTTTCAGATTTCTTTAAAGCATCAGAGCTATGACGCTCTTCTTAAAAGAGAACGATGGTTGGTCAATCATAAAAAAGTTTATCGCCTATCCATCGAAGAGTCGTTAAGTTTAAAAAGAAGAGAAGAAATTTGCCAATCGATAGAGAGAATCACTTGGAAAAATGACACCGACCAAATCAAAGATAGGCAATCGATTTTATGTCGGACAGTTTGGCTTCAGGCAAGAAAATCCGAATGCTACCTATTATAGATATTTTTTCAAGAGAATGCCCAAGCGATTTTAGTAGGAAGCTCTATGCCAAGCTACCGAGTAATTGAGGGTTTGGATCGTTTGAGCTTGATAAAAGGACTGCCAGAAAGCATCACAGTAGACAATAGCCCTGAGTATACTTCAAAAATTATTCAAAAATGAGCCAAAGAAAAAGGCATCGAACTGAATGATATTTCATCAAGGAAGCCAACAAAGAATGGCTATATTGAAAGTTTCAATGGAAAAATCAGACAAGCATGTTTAGATCAACATTTATTTTTAGACTTACAAGGAGGCATAAAAAATCATAGAAGCTTGGAGGATAGAATACAATGAAGAGCGGCTGCCTAAGCTCGCTTGGGTATTCGACTGCAGCAGAATTCACTAGCGACTATTTTCTTAAACAAGAAATGATGGAAATCAATAACAGTATAAGTTTATCATTGGATTACATTTTTGGAGAAGGTCATTCTAAATTTATTCTTAAAAAAATGATAAAAAAAAGCCAAAGGATTTTTGCTTAGATCCTTTGGCTTTGATATTTTGTTACTTTTTTTATTCAGCATTGACTACATAGTATACAAAAACTATGATGAGTTATTTTTCAAACTTTTTGCAAAATAATCCCTTACCTAATTGAAATCAAACTCTTAAGAAAATATCTTTCAAGAGTTTTGGATTAAAGCTTCTCGGCCAGATAATACAGCGGCTCCTAACATTGCTCGGAATAAAGATTTTTTTAAATCTATGTCTAAAACTTTTGAAACTATGCACAGTACTTCCTCCATTGGTTTTGATACGGATGCTAATGATGCCATCACATATATTCTCATTATTTTTAGCCGACCTGGTTTATAATTTATAGGTAGCGGCTGTAGCCGTACCATATCCTGCACAGAGGAACTTATATCCTTATCGAAGAACACCCAGCTTAGGAAATCCATAATGTCAAAATGAGAATCCAAGTGATTGCCTTCAAAAAAAAGGTCAAACTTTTTTTTCATAATGTCAATACGTTCGTCCCAATCTCTAATGCCGTAGTTTGCTCTAATTTTTTCAATCTTATTTTGTATAGATGCTATGAAAGCAACTTCCGACTCGAAAAAACTCTTTCCAGAATAAAATACCTCATCAATGATCTCTTGTTTTTCAATGATGTTTTCTAGATCTTTTAGTTTCACTAGCGCATTGTATATTTGATCTAACTCATCACAGCAAAGATCGATCACTTTTCTGATATTTTTCTGCTCTTCTTTTCTCAGTTCCTTCCATCTTATTAATGTGTAAATACCGTACGGTATCCCGCTTGGAAGACAAAGGAAGACGGTCTCCCAAGTTTGTAATTTAAATTTCTCTACTATTGAATTTATCCCTGATTGATGACCTTCCTGGAGAGTAGCCCATTTTTCTTTCGCTTTTTTTTGATCTTCCGGAAAGGACCCCAATAAGCCCAACACATAGTCTCGAAGCCGATTTACTTTTTGCTCGAGCATTGCAACTGTTTTTTTAGGGACCTTGCCTTCTATCTCTTTTAATACTGTGT
>NZ_BCPZ01000371.1:0-171 GCF_001950615.1 Candidatus Protochlamydia sp. W-9 | reverse complement strand
TTCTCTCCATTGAGACTGAAGCTGCTCTTTTCTGAGATAATTAAAGAATAAGTTGAGGAAGCTCTGAAAAATTGTTTTACACAGCAAACCAATTCGTTCAGAAAATTTTAAATAATTGTTTGATCGAAAATAAGAATGGGTATCTGCGTTAACGAGGAGATTACTAGGATT
>NZ_BCPZ01000370.1:0-12597 GCF_001950615.1 Candidatus Protochlamydia sp. W-9 | reverse complement strand
CATTTTGACCTCTCATGTCATATTAAACATTAGCTTGGGAAAACAAATGTTTTAAATGATGCAGAGGTCCTTTGTCATTTAAATTTTATTCTTCTTATTTATTATCAAAGAGATAAATTCAAAATTCAGGTTATTAAAGAACCAAATTTTGCTTGGAGATATAAAAAATTTTGAGGTTCAATTTCTAATGCCTTTTCAATAGTAAATAATGCCTTTGCTAAATCACCCTGTTCAATATATCTACAATTTAATTGGAACCATGTTTTGGCTGTTGCCTCAACTTGTTGAACATATTCTGCATGCTTTAACGCTTCATCAAATTGATTTAGATGAAGATAAGCAGTAGTTAACAAAAGTCGCGCTTCTATATTGTTCTCATCCTGCTGAAGCAACTGCTTGCATTCATGCAAACACTCATTAAATTGATCTAGCTGAAAATAAGCATTAGATAACAAAAGCCGTGCTTCTATATTGTTCTGATCCTGTTGAAGCAATTCTTTACATTCACGTAAACACTCATCAAATTTATCTTCCAAAAAAAGGATATTTGCCTTCTTCAAATCTGCGACAGTATTTCGTTCAATTATCAATTGTGGATTTAGTTGATTCCAAAAAGAACTGGAAGTGATTGGTGACATATAATGCGCTCCTTGATTCGTAACTATTTATATGTTTAGCACGATTGAAAAGCATTTTTAATGCTATTCCAGCATGTTTAATTTTTATATAAAAATCAATAAGGAGCGTAAATCTTATTACTGAAAGCATAAAAAAAACAGATATATCTTTTTTTCACCAAAAAAGGAAATGCCATTAATTATGAAACAATAGAAATTGCTATAGCTAAAATAAAAATTTAAGTCATTTAAAACAATACAGTTGTTTCTCGAGATATTGGCGAAATTCTCAAAATTTATAGGTTAAAATTTACTTGAATTATTGTATCCTAAAAGATACAATAATTTATATGGAAGAGATCGATATTGAAATCTACGAAACCGCTAATGGTAAACGACCCTTTGAGATTTGGATCAAGGAAATCACAGAAATCCATACACGGGCTAAAATTTTAACCCGGTTAGACTGATTGAAGCTTGGGAATTTTGGAGATTGTAAAGCCTTGCAAAAGGAGATACATGAGCTTCGTATTCATTACGGCCCGGGCATTAGAATTTATTATGGAAAGGTTGGAAACAAAGTCACCTTGCTTCTTTGCGGTGGTGATAAAGGATCTCAGGACAAGGACATTACAAAAGCAATGGAGTATTTGAAGGATTATCAATCTAGGGAGTTAGGTTATGGCAAGAAATAAGAAGTATCAAGATTTTCTCTTAGAACAGTTAAAGGATCATGACGAGGCTGTTGCCTATCTAAATGCTGCTTTAGAAGAAAGCCTGAAGGGCGACGAAGAGTCGCAACAAGTTTTTTTGATCGCTCTTCGCAATGTAGCGGAAGCACAAGGTGGGATTGGAGCTTTAGCCAAAAAAGCGCATATTGGCCGTGAAAGCCTTTACAAAACACTTTCAGATGCTGGAAACCCTAAATGGCATACCTTGGTTTCTTTGTGTATGGCTATGGGATTAAATTTAAGATTAACTTAATTATTGAAGGAAAAGCTATGGCTAAAAAATTTAGCTGATGTGCTTAACAGTGATTATAGACAATTTTTATAGGGATCAGCTTACTGGAATATAGGTTGCTAAGAAATAACAATTAGAGATAACCCAAGGTTCCTCTTATTCTTTGCAAAAAAAATCAAGAGTCAGAGTAAATGTGATAAGAGATCTTCAAAAACTCATGAGCGATGAGGCAAATAAATGGATATACAAGGAAGCGAGACATTATTTCTAACAGAAAATGGCCCATTGCTACCCTTAATTTTAATAGCGGTAGGGATTTTACTGATCATTTTTCCCTATTGGTTTATTTTTTCCAAAGCTGGTTTTTCTAAATGGTTGAGCCTTCTAATGATTGTTCCTGGTCTGAATTTTATATTATTGTATTTTATAGCCCTTTCTAAATGGCCTGCTTTGAAAAAGAAACACTAAGAAGGCGTTTACACGGATGAGAAATTCCAGAATCTATCTAATGAACCAGAAGTTTGTTTTAGATTGATCCCATCAATTTCAAAATGATGAATATATTCTGTTTGATAAAGACTCAGTCTTTTAATAGCCTCAACAACTTAAAAAAGTCTGTTAATATCAACTGTTAAATTCTTAAATACATTTCTTCATCTACTCATTCCGCTCACTTCGAATTTAATTTCTCATTCTCGACACATTACTAAACCTTATTTTGGCCGCTTTTTTTTGCTATCAATAGACATGAATATAGACGTTGTTTGCACAAGCGAAAATTAAAATTAATTTGCATGATTAGTCATACTTATTATTAAATCTCCATTACCTAAGAGTTCCAACCCTTTTATTTGAATAGAAAAAAAAGAAAATCTCCTATAAAAAAATATAATACGATTTGTATTATTTATCTTTTGCCATTAATTTTTTTTAAGAAACATCAAAGTAGGTCATAATGAACGCTATAAACCCGTCGCCTTCCGCCGATTCATCTTTTAACTCTCCTTTTTCTAAAGATAGAGAAGAAAGAAGCAGAATAGATCTATCAACTGCACAAGTTTTTGATAAAATGCGTCCTCTTATTTGTTCGATCAATAGCACTATAGGAGAAGCATCAGGCTTTTTTATCGATCACGAAGGAACGATTTTAACAGCGGCTCATAATATTCCTGAAGAAGAAATAAATGGGGTATCCCAATTTATAGTAGACTATCTTCAAATTAATTATGGACATCAAGAGCAAGCTTATTTTCCTACCTCTAATCCTGACATAATTCAACAGCATGCAAAAGCTTTAGATCTTTACTCTATAAAATTAGATTCTCACAAGATTCAACCAGAAGAGGTAATTCCTTTCTTACCCGAAACGATTCAACTTAAAGAAGGAATGAAAGTTTATTTTGCTGGATATCCTTTAGGTCAAGATAAGGTGACTTTTCATAAAGGAATTATTTCCTCTATAACTGAAAATCAGGGAATTAAAAGATTTACTATTGATGGGACTGTCGTTCCTGGTAATTCAGGAGGGCCGGTTCTCATTCAAGATAACGGCCAAGTTTATTTGGTTGGGGTGATTACTTCAGAAGTAGCTGACTTCAGTTATGAAGATCGAGAAGTCATTTCTGACATGAAATTAATAAGAGACTCAAACTCTGGTTACGTCATTGATTATCATAGGACATATACTACTCCCGAAGGAGAAGAAATTAAAAAAGTAATCACTCTAAATGAGATCCTTTATTTAGCTTTGGATTTAATTCAAAGGAATTTATCAACAGGAATTGGAAAAGCAATTGATATCAGACATTATGAAAAACTTTTTCAAGAGCAGATTCAATTAACAGAGGATAAAGATAGTTTTTCTGTTGGAAAAGGAAAAGGTAAAAAACTAATAGATGGTGAAATTAACTCAGAACAGCAACAGGTTCTTGCAAAGTATATAGAAGTGCGTTACGGAAAAGGAGCAGGAAATCGAGGAATTCGCATTATGTTATGTCAAGCCTTGGGAACAGGGACTTCTGGTTATAAATTCAGTCCTAATCCTCATACAGCCCCAGGTAATTATAATAAAAATCAAACAGAATTATATTTAAATGCCGCTAAAGAGATCGTCAAAAATTTTATGGAACAAAATAGATTTTTAAAAACTATTACCTTTGATGCTTGTCAACATACCTACTCTGCCGAATTAGAAGAGTAATTAAAATCATCTTTCAATTAAGGAAAGGCTTTTCTTAAAGATAGTTTTTCCTTATCCATCTTTAAATATCTATTAGGCCTTGTGGCTATAATAAAAACCCTTTTTTAACCGCAATAATTCTCAGATTTAATATCATCATCAAGTTCACTAATATTTTTAAATATAAACTGGGAAAATGACCGATTGATTAAATTAGAATAAATATCTTCTAAGCCTATCTTCTTGTTTGTTGTCATCCAGTTAGGGTTGAATTTTAAGGGATCAATGTCAAATTTTATGACAGCGCGACGTCTTTTGTGCCATCTATTATACCTCACAATTATTGCCGGGACATCCTTTTCGGATTGGCTATTCATTTTAGTTTGGTTAATTTCTTGTGCTAATCGGAAGCAATACTGATAAATTGTAGTAGATTTGAATCCAGATTGGGGAGAGATTTCATATTTATGCCCCTCCAATATTAAAGCAGGATCGTAATTCTTGTTTTCTCTCATGCGTGAAGTTTTAATGTTAATGTTCTGTATTTCTTCATCTAAAGCAAATTGCAAGCTGTGTAGCACAACGTCACAACAATTGTAGCTATTTACACAATAAGCCGTATCAATTTTTAATAGTGTTTTCCACCAAACTAATAAACGATCAATATGTATTCCTTTAAAAAAAAATTTAAAAGTAGCATTTCTTCGAAATTCTTCTTTGTCACTTTTACGCATTAATATTTGTTCGATTTGGTCTTTTCCATTTAAAGGAATATCTTTGAATAAAGCTCTTAACCTTGAAGTTGCTTTTTCTGGCGTTTTTATCTTCCTCTTTGCTCCATAAGACCCAGGTGTTGCACGCGGGATACCTTTCTCATTCGTATAATCATTTCCTGAGGGGAACCAACTAAAATAAAATGATTCTCCATTATGAACAACCTTTATAGCAGCGTGGCCATAGTCTGCATCTCTATGCTGCGGGGAACGATCATGTTTTGGATTCCATATATAAACAATAATGTAGGATGATGGTCTTACTTTAGCAAATAATCTAGGCGAACTTGTTGTACTTTCCATAAATCCTGAAATTTGGCAGGTATCTACAAGTTTATTTGCCTTAATAATTTCATTATTACCAATGTAAGCATCGTACAAAGCAATTGCTGTCACATAGTAAGCATCATAAAAAGCAGTTGCTATCCCATAGCCTTTAGATAAATTAAATGCTTGTTCCAAAGCTTCAACAGCTAATTCATATTGCTTATTATATAAATATGCAAAACCAATAGCGCAATGTAATTCAAATGAGTTTAATCTAATTTCCTGCGCACACTTAAAAACTTCAATAGCCGCATAGTTTTTTCTCTCAAGAAGTAATGAGACACCTTTGGATAATAATAACCCAGGGTTTTGAGTATTTAACTTCAATCCTTTATCAATATTGATTAAGCTTTGTTTATATTTCCCTTGAGCAAAATATATTAATCCAAGTCCGCCATAGTATGCAGTTGAAAGATAACGAAAATGTAGATATGAATAAGTTTCTTCATTTGGAAATTCCTTATCAAATAAATTTTTCATTATTTTAATTTGTTCTTCAGCTTCTTCGAGTCGATTAAGATCTAGTAAGGGAATAAACTTTAAATGTTGAAAAAAAAGATTGTTAGGTGCAATCTCTAATGCCTTGTCAATAGCAAATAATGCTTTTTCTGAGTCATAATCTATATATAGGTTGCCTAAGTGCCCCCATGTTCTTGCTGAGAGTTCAATTTGCTGAGCGTATTCTGCATGTCTTAGCGCTTCATCAAATTCTTCCTTAAAAAGATGAACATCAGATAATAGAAGGCGTGCATTTATGTCTTTCTCATTATATTGAAGCAATTGATGGCATTCACGTAAACAATCATCAAATTGATCTAGCTGAAAATAAGCATTAGATAACAAATGCCGTGCTTCTATATTGTTTTCATCCTGCTGAATCAACTGCTTGCATTCACGCAAACACTCATCAAATTCACCTATCTTAAAATAAGCATTAGATAACAAATGCCGCGCTTTTATATTGTTTTCATTCTGTTGAAGCAATTTTTCACATTCATACAAACATTCCTCAATTCTATTTTTAAAAAAAAGAGTGACTGCTTTATCTAAATTGGTGATGGAATCTTTTATTTTCCAATTGTGGATTTAGATGATTCCAAAAAGAACTGGAAGTGATTGATGACATATAATGCGCTCCTTAATTTATCACTAATTATATCGGTTAGCATGCCTAAAAAGCATTTTTGACGGTCTTTCAGAAAGCTTAATTTTTATACAAAAATTAATTAGGAGCGCAAATATTATTAAATAGGTTTTAAATCACTTTTATAAAGTAGCTCAATTGCTTCACATATCAAAACAGACCTGTCTTTTTTCTTGTCTACAGCAATATAACTGATAAACATTTCATCCATTTGCCTGGCAGCTTTTTCTGTTAAATAAAAAGTAAATTTCCTAAAGAACTCCATATAGATAAACATTAAAACAGTGCATTATCCTAAGAAGATCAAAGATAAAATTTCATTAAAGTTTATCGACTCTCATCGAGACGATTCTCTAAGAAAAATATCCGCGATAAGATGTATTATAGGATGAAAATTAAGCTTATAAACCAATTTTATTAGCGGCTTTTTCGCCCACATATTTCCTAATCAAATAGGCCCCCTAATCGCATCAGAAATCTTATAAAACGTTTATTTCCTGATCCTATCATCTTGCGGACTTAAGGCACTTTCAAATCAAAAGCTGAAGAGTTTATGTTTGAACTATATTGATCCTTATTTGGTTTTTAATTGCTCTTCATTAATAAGGAAAAATTTTCTCTTAAAATGTGACTGCCTATTTTAACTTATTAATATTGCCATAATTTTTATCTATTCATCATACTGTTAAAACAGCTATAAATAAAAATTTATTTTATTCATTGGGACGGTCATTTTGAACATTTCTAATACAGGATTTAATTCTAGTTATCTGGTCCATACAACAGCTCTTTCTTACTCTCAATCTCAAGGGATTAATAACCCTCTTGTGGATGAGAATAATACCTTAGCCAATCCTTTGGCTAATACAGAGGAAATTAGTGCGTCAACGATTCCAGCTCCCGCCCCTTCACCTTCAGCTGAAGAAATTCAACTAAGCTTTCACGAGGGAACTTCTCTAACTATTTCTCCTTCCCAGCTAGCTTTGTTAAGGGAAAAATCACCCTATTTCAAGAATCTGTGGTCGGGGCAGTTTCAAGAAACCCTGCAACATCCTCTCGCTTTAACACAAAAAGATTTTACGCTTTTGCTCAATTGCCTGATGGACGCTAACTTTAAAGTTCCCTTAGAAGAGATTACTTCTGCCATTCAACTCGCTGATTATTATGAACTGACAGAAGTGGTGAAACATTTAGAAGAACAGTTAATTGATGGATACAAATCCCAGAGATTTGAACCTTTTAACTCCACTGAAGAAAGTTTAGTCAGATTAAAAGAGATTTTAAATTTTGCGCAGCGCTGTCGATTAAAACCTTTGAAAAACTATTTAGAATTCACCGTTGTGAGCGCATTATTAAACCAGACATCTCAGTTAGAGGAGTTTGAAAAAATTGTAAATCACTTCTCAAAGAAGATAGAAACACTTAATTTTTCAGAAAATGCCCGTTTGACCGATGCCCATCTTTTAACATTAAAAAATTGTAAAAATTTAAAAATACTTCATTTTAAGAAATGTTGGGGTGTCACTGATGCAGGATTAGCGCATTTGACACCCTTAACGACTTTGCAGCATCTAGATCTAAGCGATTGCGAGAATCTCACGGATGATGGATTAGCGCATTTGACACCTTTAACGGGTTTGCAGCATCTAGATCTAAGCTGGTGCAGCAGTCTTACCGATGCAGGATTAGCGCATTTAACACCCTTAACGGCTTTGCAGCATCTAGATTTAAGCCACTGTATGGGTCTTAGGGACGCTGAATTAGAGTATTTGAAACATTTAACGGCTTTGCAGCATCTAAATCTAAGCTCCTGTAAGAATCTCACTGACGCTGGTTTGGTGCATTTAGCACCCTTAACGGCTTTGCAGCATTTAGAATTAAGCGATTGCAGGAATCTTACTGATGCTGGATTAGAGCATTTGAAACCCTTAACAGCCTTGCAGCATTTAAATCTAAGCAAACGCTTCAATTTCACTGGTGCTGGATTAAAGCATTTGACGCTCTTAACGGCTTTGCAGCATCTAGATTTAAGCCACTGTATGGGTCTCAGGGACGCTGAATTAGAGTATTTGAAACCCTTAATGGCTTTGCAGCATCTAAATCTAAGCCACTGTATGGCTCTTACTGATGCTGGATTAGAGCATTTGAAACCCTTAACGGCTTTGCAGCATTTAAATCTAAGCAACTGTAGGGTTCTCACTGATGCTGGATTAGAGCATTTGAAACCCTTAACGGCTTTGCAGCATTTAAATCTAAGCAACTGTAGGGTTCTCACTGATGCTGGATTAGAGCATTTGAAACCCTTAACGGCTTTGCAGCATTTAAATTTAAGCTATTGCTGGAGACTTACCAATGCAGGGTTAGCGCATTTAACACCTTTAATGAGTTTGCAGCATCTAGATCTAAACTGTTGTAAGGATATCTCTGATGATGGTTTAAAGCATTTGCAACCCTTAACGGCCTTGCAGCATTTAAATCTAAGCTATTGCTGGAATCTTACCAATGCAGGGTTAGCGCATTTAACACCTTTAATGAGTTTGCAGCATCTAAATATAAGCGGTTGTCGGAATCTTACCAATGCAGGGTTAGCGCATTTAACACCTCTGCAGGATTTAGTATTGTTTAACGAATCATTTTTTTAGTTTGGCTTGCAGCATTCTTTCTCGTATAAATCCATGATAGCATCGCAGGCAATGCTTGAGCGGTTAATCTTTCTATCTTTGCGCAAGCGATGGATGTAAAGTTCGGTAAATGCTTGTTCGGCTTCTTCCGTTAGATAAATGGTAGCCTTTATTTTTTTCTTATTGCGGTGCTTAGCCATTTGTTCATCATGACTGTCAATTTCTTTAGCGTTTACTTGTATTAACTTTTCAGCTTCTTCACTCATTTTACTTTAAGCCTTTTTATTGGAACACGCTAGATCGTCTTGTGGTAGAAGAAGCTATTGGAATCTGGTTGGGAACCTTGAATCGTTTGACTCAGATTAACTATTATTCCGGGATGAAGCAACTAGTGCTGCAAGGCCTAATTAATTTAAGGATCAGTTTGCAGGCTTTTTCTCTTGTCAATCACGAAGCAATTTTGGATCAAATAAAATTAGTTGAGGATTGGTCTGAAGCCACAAAACAGGCAAGAGCTACTTGCTATGTGCCTTTTACAGCTTATTTAAGCAGGCAATTGCAAGGAGTTGTGCGAAAGGCCATACCAAGCAAAGAAAAGGGGACAAAAAAGTTTTTCAAAATACGTGAAAAGGTGATTACAGAGGCCATGAATCAATCTCAATGGCTTTCGTTTTTACATGAGCTTGAAAAAATCAATACAAGAGACTGCCTGATTGCGAAGCTTATTTTGCAGGGAGGAAAACGTGTAAACGAGGTACTGTCTCTTCAAACGCAACAAATTGATTGGATAAGAAATGAAATCAATTTCTTACAATCAAAAACGAAAGGTTATATTAAAGAAACCATCATCACTTATCCAGAAAGTGTTATGCAGAGCCTTAGAAACTATCTCGAAAATAGAACGGGTTAAATTTTTATCACGGGCTCGGGAAAACACATCATGATCAATCAAGTGGCTTTGATTTTAAAAAAGCCGGTAATGGCAAATATTCCTTTTAAAATTACTCCCCATGTACTCAGGGCATCCACAGTAACTTTATCTAAAAAAACAAGGTTTTTCGGATGGTGAAATCATGCGAGTGACCGGTCATGCTAGCTCATAGCTTGTTTATGCCTATGACAAAGGATCTCGAGCAGATAATGCGACTAAATTGATTAATTTGTTGATTTAAAAGTACTTGATTAGTTTTTTGTTCTTATTTTAATAAGTCTGAATATGACTTGTTTCATTTAAGTGATCTTCTCGTAAGGGTCCTGCAATAGATTAATAACCAAATTTATTTTATATGGCGTGTTCCTCGGCCTTTAAATCACCTCTAGGTTTATTATGGAGATATTTTTGATTTAAAAGTTTTTGATTAGAATTTTTTTTCAATCATTGTTTTAACTTAAACTTATCTTTGCCTCCAATAAACGTATAATTATCCAAAACGGCATTATCAAATCACAGAATTGCCCATGCTGAGAGGCCTTAAAGCTTAAAAGAAGAGAATTTTTTTTACTACGTATAGTTTAAGGAAAACAATTTACTATAAGTTAACAAATTCAGTATTTGTTAACTTATAGTAAATAGACATTTCCTAATTGTTATTTTTTAAAGTAACCTGGAATAAATATCATTCATTGATTCAAGGGTGATAATAGAATAACAAAAAAAACAATTTACAATGGCTTATTGTGAATTATATCTTTAATCTTTGAAGTTAGTCGAATATCATGTTCTTGAATTAAAATGCTAGCTTTAAAGCTTGCTAATCCAGCGTTCGTGAGATTACGACACCCTCTCAAATCTAGATGCTGCAAAGCCGTTAAGGGTGTCAAATGAGCTAATCCAGCATCAGTGAGATGCCCATAATTTCTTAGTTTTAGATGCTGCAAAGTCGTTAAGGGTGCCAAATGCGCTAATCCTGCATCGGTGAGATTCGTACAATTGCTTAGATCTAAATGCTGCAAAACTGTTAAAAATTTCAAATGCGCCAAACCATCGTCAGTGAGATTCGTACAATTGCTTAGATCTAGATGCTGCAAACCCGTTAAGGATGTTAAATGTGCCAACCCATCGTCCGTGAGCTTATCGCACCAACTCAGATCTAGATGCTGCAAAGTCGTTAAGGATGTTAAATGTGCCAACCCATCGTCCGTGAGCTTATCGCACCAACTCAGATCTAGATGCTGCAAAGTCGTTAAGGGTGTCAAATGCGCTAATCCTGCATCGGTGAGATTCGTACAATTGCTTAGATCTAAATGCTGCAAAACTGTTAAGGATTTCAAATGCGCCAAACCATCGTCAGTGAGATTCGTACAATTGCTTAAATCTAGATGCTGCAAAGCTGCTAAAGTTTTAAAATGTTCTAATCCTGCGTCGGTAAGACAACTGCATCTGCTTAGATTTAGATGCTGTAAAGCCGTTAAGGGTGCCAAATGGGTTAATCCCGCATCCGTGAGATGATAGCATAGACTTAGATCTAGATACTGCAAAGCCTTTAAGAGTGCCAAATGGGATAATCCATCATCCGTGACGTTACGGCAATTTCTCAGATTTAGATGTTGCAAAGCCGTTAAGGGTGTCAAATGGACTAATCCTGCATCGGTGAGATGATAGCATTCGCTCAAATTTAGATGCTGCAAACCCGCAAAGTGTGCCAAATGGGCTAATCCTGCATTAGTAAGATTATAGCACGCATTCAGATTTAGATGCTGTAAAGCTGTTAAGGGTGTCAAATGCGCTAATCCTGCATCGGTGAGTTTATAGCATAGGCTTAGATATATATATTGCAAACTCGTTAAGGGTTTCAAATGGGCTAATCCAGCATCAGTGAGTTTATAGCATTCGCTCAAATTTAGATGCTGCAAAGCCGTTAAGGGTTTCAAATGCGCTAATCCCACATCGGTGAGATTTCCGCAGTAACTTAGGTCTAGATGCTGCAAACCCGTAAAGGGTGTTAAATGGGCTAATCCTGTATCAGTGAGACCCCGACATTTCTTAAAATGAAGAACTTTTATATTTTTACAGTCTTTTAATGCTAAAAGGTGAGCATTTGTTAAATGAGTATTCTCCGAAAAATTGAGTGCTTCTATCTCATTTGAGAAGTGATTTAAAATTTCTTCAAATTCTGTTAATTGAGAAGTCTGGTTTAATAATTCGCTCACAACGGACAATTCTAAATAATTTTTCAAAGTGTTTAATTGACAGCGCTGCGCAAAACTTAAAGTCTCTTTTAATCCGACTAAACTTTCTTTAGTGGAGTTAAAGGGCTCAAATCTCTGAGATTTATATCTCTCTACTAGCTGTTTTTCTAAATTCTCCACCACTTCTGTCAGTTCATAATAATCAGCGAGTTGAATGGCGGAAGTAATCTCTTCTAAGGGAACTTTAAACTTAGGATTCGTTAGGCAATTGAGCAAAAGCGTAAAGTCTTTTTGTGTTAAAGCGAGAGGATGTTGCAGGGTTTCTTGAAATTGCCCCGACCATAAATTTTTAAAATAGGGGGATTTTTCCCTTAACAAAGCTAGTTGGGAAGGAGAAATAGTTAGAGAAGTTCCCTCGTGAAAGCTTAGTTGAATTTCTTCAGATGAAGGTGAAGGGGCGGAAGATTGAAGCGTTGATGCATTAGCTTCTTCTAGCTTAGGCAAAGGATTGTCTAAGGAAGTATTTTCATTCTCAAGTTGATCATTAACGTCTTGAGGGGGATCATAAGATGGAATCGTTGTATGGACAAGATGACTAGGATTAAGTCCAAAATTAGAAATATTCAAAATGAACATCCCAATGAGTAAAATAAATTTTAATTTATAAATATTTTAACAGTATTATTTATAGATAAAAATTATGCAATATTAATAACCTGAATTTTGGGTTTTTAGGCAGCCATTAACAATAAGCGATGCTGCTCTGCTAAGTTTATCGATGGCTTTTTAGGTTGGTGAGTATAAGCAACAATCCCAGCTAATAGATTAATTAAAAAATTTCCGG
>NZ_BCPZ01000369.1:0-617 GCF_001950615.1 Candidatus Protochlamydia sp. W-9 | reverse complement strand
GTTTTTATAACTATTCTCTCATTTTTTCCTCTCCTGTTCAATTCCCAAACAAAATACTTCTTGTCCTCTTGTCACAGAGAAAAAAATAAACCCTGATTTTCAGCCACCTTTATCTCTTATCTATTCTCTATCTAGTAAATCTAACTTTTCGGATGAAGAAACATAGTCTAAAAACTCTTAAAATTTCTCTTTCAATTTAACACGTATGTCAAATCCTCTTCTCTGCCACTGAATTTTCCCCCTCATTCTTCCTCCAATTCCCCATAGGAAGTAAAATCCATTTAAATCTTAGTTACGAATAAGTTCCTCCTCCTTTTATCCACTAATATCTATTCAACACAACTGGCAAAACTTCTCTTACTCACACAATCAATTAATTTACGGGTATCGTGATATAAATATTTATCCAACCATTATTTATCACCTTAGCTGGACAAATTTTGGTTTCTACTAATAAATTTCAAATCAAAGAAATATTTTATTAATAACCTGAATTTTGGGTTTTTAGGCAGCCATTAACAATAAGCGATGCTGCTCTGCTAAGTTTATCGATGGCTTTTTAGGTTGGTGAGTATAAGCAACAATCCCAGCTAATAGATTAATTAAAAAATTTCCGG
>NZ_BCPZ01000368.1:0-142 GCF_001950615.1 Candidatus Protochlamydia sp. W-9 | reverse complement strand
ATGAGGCTGTGTTCTTTGCATAACGGGTCGCTATTCCTCTCCAACGCTTCAAATGTAAAAATGCATTTTCCACCAAATGCCTTAACTTATAGAGATCTTTATCGTATTCTCGACCAGTTATGCGATTCTTTCGTGGAGGTAT
>NZ_BCPZ01000367.1:0-277 GCF_001950615.1 Candidatus Protochlamydia sp. W-9 | reverse complement strand
CTAAATTCTTTCGTAGAAAGACCATCTAGCGCGATATGAGGACGCCATTTATGATAATCTTCTCTCCATTCTTTTGCTAAGTTTTGTGCTTCTTACAAACTTATAAACTCATGCTGGTTTAAAATTTATCTCTGACTCATCTATTAAAACTCTCTATTGTTCATTTTGGATTGATTTACCAGGTTCTATAGTATGCCATCCAATAGATGATTCCTCCGACTATTTTAAAATAGCCCTACTTGTGAATTCAGTTTCATGACACTGATCATTTGTCTTA
>NZ_BCPZ01000366.1:0-277 GCF_001950615.1 Candidatus Protochlamydia sp. W-9 | reverse complement strand
CTAAATTCTTTCGTAGAAAGACCATCTAGCGCGATATGAGGACGCCATTTATGATAATCTTCTCTCCATTCTTTTGCTAAGTTTTGTGCTTCTTACAAACTTATAAACTCATGCTGGTTTAAAATTTATCTCTGACTCGTCTATTAAAACTCTCTATTGTTCATTTTGGATTGATTTACCAGGTTCTATAGTATGCCATCCAATAGATGATTCCTCCGACTATTTTAAAATAGCCCTACTTGTGAATTCAGTTTCATGACACTGATCATTTGTCTTA
>NZ_BCPZ01000365.1:0-2788 GCF_001950615.1 Candidatus Protochlamydia sp. W-9 | reverse complement strand
TCTTTTAAATTTTCTAACTTTTTGTACAGCGGGGTGTAACTCGCACTAGTTTGTGCAATCTCTAACCCGTTAAAAAGTTTGCCCAGCTTCTCCAATTCTTTTTCTAAAGCGGAAACTAAAGCAATTTTTTCTTGGATAACCGTTAGGCTTTTACCCAGGCTTGCAATAATGAGTTCGCCTACTTGTTGAGTGCCTTCCAAAGGGCTAATCTCGGTTTTGGCAATAGCATTAAGGATTTTCATAGCATCGGAGCGCACTTTTTTTTCAATTAAATCGTCCACTTTATTTAAAGCAGAAGGAGCTATTAAAGTATGATGGTTTAAAAAATAAAAGTTAGTGTTTGCCCATAAAGAGGGATTCACCCACTTTTCAAACACTTTATCCACATGCACTCTCTTTAATGGTTTATTTTTTAGTAATGCATTAATAACAGTTCTAGGAATCCCCATTGTTTGCAGTTTGCCTATCGTTTCTTCCAGTGGCCTTTTTCTATCCTGTATATACTGGAAAGGATCATTTAATTCTTTTGCTAGGGCTTGATTCTCTATAAAAAGAGGAAATGTCTCTTTCCATAAGTTTTCAATTCCATCAGATGCGTAAATTTTATTGTCTAAAATAGCTTTAATGGTCTTTTGAAGTCTTTCTTCAGAGACATTTAGCTCAAGAAGCCTTTCTTTTAACGGAAGAGGAATTTCTCTTTGGTTATCACGCAATTCTCGTACTGCTTCCAATAAAGACTTTTTTAACTCTGGATGTTCTGTAGAGGAAGTAAATGTTTCTTTCCATAAGTTTTCAATTCCATCAAATGCGTGAATCTTATTGTCTAAAATAGCTTTAATGGTTTTTTGAAGTCCTTCTTTAGAGACATTTAGCTTAAGGAGCCTTTCTTTTAAAGGAAGAGGAATTTCTTTTTGTTTATCACGCAATTCTCGTACTGCTTTCACTAAAGACTTTTTAAGCGTATAAAGATAGGTATCATTCACTTCGGCAAATAAAGAATGGTGACAAGCTTCTGTGCCTGTTTGTTCTGAGCCGATGTAAAATTGTTTTTTGGCTGGTAGCCAATCAATTTGACATTCCAACCCAGAGTAAGCTATGCCCATGTGAAGAAAAAGAAGCAGTCGCACTTGCGCATGCATGTCGATTAATTCTGCAGGGGGATTTTCATTTTTATCACCATGATTGTTATAGGCATCCATTTCAGCAATGAATTGAGCAAGCTTCAAAGAAAGGGGTTTATCAATTTGGAAAAAGGGTTCTACAGCTTTTGCAATAAATTCTTTTGCATTGATATAAATTTCTCTGTTGCTCTCCAAACCAAAGGAAGAACGCTTTTCAAGTTTAGGTTGATTTATTTTATCATCTGCTTTGGATTTTGTTCCCCCTAGAAGGTATTGCGGCCGGAAAAGTTTCTTGATAAACTTTACTCTCTTTTTTAGTGCTTTTTTTGTTGGCAAACTTCTGTTGCTATTCAAAGAACTGGTATCTTCGGCTTCTAAAGCCTCTTCTTCTTCTTTTGTTCGCCTAGGCAATTTATGAGGGGGAGATGAGGTGGGCGTAGATAAACTTTGAATGGCGGTCTGAGCCGTTTCCTCAGTTTTTTGATGGATATCCTCGACTATTTTTTCCTTCCCTTTTTGTTTTCTTTTTTTTCCTTCTGCAGCTTGCGACGCAGGTTGTTGGATATTTTGTCCTTGAGATGGATGACTTGGAAAAGATCCGGTTGGGTTGACCATAGCTAAGCCCCCTTTTTTTCCTTCTATGGTGCAATTTGCATGCCAATCCAAACTGAAGATGAAAAAGTTGGTTTTTAATAGCGGAAAAATGGGCTTGATCTGAGAATGCGATAGAAAATCAAAACCAAGCGAATTCTCTATGAAAACATCTAGGTAAGAGAAGATAAATAGCCTTCAAAGAAGATGAAAAAATTCCTCTCCATTTAAGAGCCACTTTAGCAGATTATAAAGGGAGTGGATTTGATCGCGGACCTATGGCTCCAGCTGCGAATCACCGTTCAACTTTTGAAATAATGGAAGTTATTTTTTTTGACCAATATGTGCCCCCAGAGTTCTTCATTCAATAGAGGTTATTGGTCTAAATGGGAGAGATAGGTACGAAATTTGACAAAGACCTATCAAAACATCTATGTGATCACATCCCACACGTTTTTTAAAGTATTGAAACTAGAAAATTGTCAAGAAGAGTAAGAAATCAAGGCCTATATTTCACCGACTCAACTTATTTTATCAAATATGCCTTTAAGCGAATGTGAAAGCACCCTTGAAAATTAGAAAAATGTGCGGGATTGATTTTTTAACCTTTATTCATTTTTCAAAAAAATCTTTTGTAATTTATCTTAAAAAATTTTTATACTATACGATAAATACCATTAGCAATCTGTTGTTAGTATTTTGTTGATTAGTGATTAGTTTTAAATGATGTAGAAATGCCTAACCATCTTTTCAAGGATGCTGCAATAGAAAAATAACAGGGAAAAGAGACCCCAGCTTATATCTTTTAAATGATAAAATTTTTTCAAATATGCTTTCAAAATTTTAAATTGACAATTTAAAAAAGGTGGTAATTTTAGGATGACAAGCACCGACAAATTCAAATAAATTTTTAAGCTTTTTGGTTGCTGCTGTAAGAAACCAATAAATTAATTTTTGATTAAATAAATTTAAAAAATATAGGAGTAAAATGGGTGCATATTTGTCAGAAGCTTATGGGAGTGATTTCCCCTATCCACCAATACAGATTCGTTCCTATACCGGTGAAGAAATTAAAC
>NZ_BCPZ01000364.1:0-142 GCF_001950615.1 Candidatus Protochlamydia sp. W-9 | reverse complement strand
TAAGCAAATAGAGGAATAAAAAGGTTCTTCTTTAAATAAACAAAGCGGCTATAACTAATTAAGTTTGGAAATTCTTTAACTAAGTATTTGGTAACATACCCATAAAAGTGCTTAAATGTTCGATAATTTGATTGATGAAATA
>NZ_BCPZ01000363.1:0-298 GCF_001950615.1 Candidatus Protochlamydia sp. W-9 | reverse complement strand
TTATCAAAATTCGGCTGGAATTATTAACAAAATTGTATTGGCAACGGGTCTTACTTTAAGTTTTATTAATCCTATAAATATGCCTGCATCTGTTTTGGCACTTGGAATGTCTCATCTTTATCAAAAATCTGAAGTTTCGAATGATTTACGCTTGTTAGAAGCATTTGAGCAAGAATATCGAACCAATCATCCTAATTGCTCACGATTAGAAGCACTAAAATATGCTGATAACAAAGTGCGCGAAACGATTCAGGAGTTAGCGAACCTTGATATCCCTAATGCGGCTTCTGTTGATGGC
>NZ_BCPZ01000362.1:0-164 GCF_001950615.1 Candidatus Protochlamydia sp. W-9 | reverse complement strand
CCCAAAGCAGAAAGTCGCAAGAGTCTCCAAGAGAGAGAAGAGGAACTATTAAGGCAAATTGGCTTAAAAGAGATCATCCGATTTGATAATCTAGAAGATACGAGTCATTTATCCTCATGCCTTGCAACCTTTTCTGAGAAATTTGAAAAGGGACCGATCTGTGT
>NZ_BCPZ01000361.1:0-235 GCF_001950615.1 Candidatus Protochlamydia sp. W-9 | reverse complement strand
TGCAGCAACAACTTGCTAAGATGCAGGAAGAGAAAGAGCAAAGACAACAGATGCCATTGCCTGAAACGAACCCCAAAGCAGAAAGTCGCAAGAGTCTCCAAGAGAGAGAAGAGGAACTATTAAGGCAAATTGGCTTAAGAAAAATCATCCGATTTGATAATCTAGAAGATACGAGTCATTTATCCTCATGCCTTGCAACCTTTTCTGAGAAATTTGAAAAGGGACCGATCTGTGT
>NZ_BCPZ01000360.1:0-143 GCF_001950615.1 Candidatus Protochlamydia sp. W-9 | reverse complement strand
TCATGCCTTGCAACCTTTTCTGAGAAATTTGAAAAGGGACCGATCTGTGTGGCTTCTTCGCAATGTTTAGATCCGGATGATGAAAGACTATTAGAAGATCGGTTTAAGAACAGTTTGAAGCTAGAGATGAAAAATCTTAAAGA
>NZ_BCPZ01000359.1:0-12534 GCF_001950615.1 Candidatus Protochlamydia sp. W-9 | reverse complement strand
TCCATTGGCTAATGCATCTGAAACAAAGTCAAGAGACCATCTTTGATTTGGCCTAGAAATCTCCTCAGGTCCTATTCTAGAACCTAAAGCTCTCTTCCTTCCACCCCTTTTTCTGATTTTGAGACCACTCTCTTTGTACAGTCGGTACACTTTTTTATGACTAATCTTTAATCCTTCCTTCTTCAGCAAGAGACAAATTCTTCGATACCCAAACCTTCTTCTTTCATGAGCTATCGAAATTATTTTATCCTTCACTTCTGTATCCTTCTTCATTTTATGCTTATAGCGCCCAACAGACCTATCGAAAGCAAGTAAACGACAAGCTCTCCTTTGACTTATGCCATGGCGGATGGTTAAATCATTCATGGCCTTTCTCTTAGCCTGCGAGCCTACCACTTTTTTGACAAAAGATCCTTCAAAGCCACATTATCAAGGGCATAATCAGCTACAAGCCTTTTTAATTTCCTGTTTTCTTCTTCTAGAGCTTTTAATCTTTGTGCCTCAGATACACTCATTCCGCCAAATTTGGCTTTCCATGAGTCATAAGTAGCTGGAGCTATGCTGTATTTACGACAAACTTCAGCTACTGCTGAGCCAGCTTCTACTTCTTTGAGCATTTGAATGATGTGTTCTTCTGAAAATCTTTTTTTCATTGGTTCGTTTCCTAAAATTTATTTATTTAAAACGAACCTCTATTTCTTCTTGGATGATTTTTAAGGGGCAAGGTCAGTTTAAAGGCCTAGGTCAAGAACCAGAAAACCCATTTTCAAGAAATATCTGTTTACGATTAAAATCTGATTTCCATACAAAACTTGCCGTTGAGGAAAAACTTAATGGAATTAGCTTTAGTAACTATATCAGCTAGATTTTAAGACAAGCTATACAATGTATAAAATTTTAAAAAATTTCAATCAATACCAATATTATGATTTTGAAAATAAAGAATCTAGTTGACAATTCTAAATAAGCTCTATATTTTAAATTCATTAAAATATGTAATAAAAATTTGAAATGAAGTTGATATGCGAGTTTCAATTCACCAACCTGAGCATATGCCATGGAGGGGATTTTTCCAAAAAATGGCAAAATCTGATTTGTGCGTTGTTCTAGATTGTGTACAGTACACAAAAAATAACTGGCAAAATCGCAATCAATTTTGTACTCCTAAAGGGAAAGTATTTTGGTTATCGGTCCCCGTTAGAATCAAGGGACACTTAAACAAAACAATTCGTGAAATGGAAATAGATTATTCAAATAATTGGATTAATAAGTATTGGAAAACTCTGAAGATGAATTATTCTAAAACCCCCTTCTTTACCTACTATGCTCCAAAAATTAAGGCTATATTAGAATCGCAGCCTATTTTTCTTTGGAAGCTCAATACGGACTTAATCAATTTATTTAGAGAAGATTTAAATATTTGCAATGATATTATTTTTGCTTCTGAATTAAATCCTACAGGAAATAAAACAGAATTAATTCTTGATATTTGTAAAAAAGTCAAAGCGACCACATATATTTCCGGGCAAGGAGGAATGCGTTACTTAGACTTAAATTTATTTTCTAAACATGGAATACATGTTGAATTTAATCATGTTCAACCAAAAAACAACATACTTCCTAATTTTATTAATCTTTCTTTTGGCCATACCCTTTTTCATTTTGGTAAAGAAGCAAAGACATTATTGTGATTAGAGAGAAATTAGCAATGTTAAATTATGATTTGTAATGAAAGAATTCTAATTACGGGGGGAACAGGCTCCCTTGGAAAAGCTATAACAGCAATTTTAAGTGATAGCAATGAAGTTGTTGTTTACTCCCGCAATGAAGAAAGGCAATTCGAAATGCAACAAAAAATCAACTCTCAAAATATCACTTATCTTATTGGCGACATTAGAGATAAGTCTACACTAAAACAGGCATTGCAAGGATGTACTTTAGCTATTCATGCTGCTGCAATGAAAGATATGGTGATGTGTGAAAAACAACCAACTCAGTGCTATTTAAACAATTTGGAAGGAAGCCGTAGTTTTATCGAATGTATAAACCAATCTACAGTTCGAACAGCTATTGGAATTAGTACAGATAAAGCAAGTTCTCCTACAAATGTGTATGGAATGACAAAATACATTATGGAACGTATGTTTTTAGAGGCTAATAAGCATTTTAAATCAGAATTCCTTTGCCTCCGCCTTGGAAATTTGATTGATGCGCGTGGTAGCTTGATTTTTACTTGGAAAAAAAATCCTGATCAGAAAATAAGTTTAACACATTCCGAAGTTTCAAGATTTTTTTTAACAACTGGCGAAGGTGCGAAAATTGTCCTTGATGTTCTTAAAAAAGGAAGTGCGGGCAAAATTTATATTCCTAAAATGAAAAAAGCAAATATTAAAGATATTTTGAAAATTATTACAGGGAAAACGAATTTTCCCCTAATAGGGTTATTTCCGGGCGAGAAATTGCATGAAACTTTAGTGAGTGAAAATGAAAGTCAATATTGTTTTGAAGAAGGAAATTATTTTTGCTTAGATATAGAAAAAACAAATCCTAATCCTCTGCATCTTTTTGACAGTGGAAATGCAGAACAATTAAGTGAACTTGAATTAATAAAAATGATTTATGCCAAAGAGTAAAAAACTTGTTATTATAGGGGGAAATGGCTTTATTGGTCATAATGCGATTCGACACTTTATTAACAATTATGAACTAGTTGTAATAGATCGAAAGCCAATCGCAGAGCAGTTACGAGATTTAATTCCACCAGTAAAAACTGTTTTTGTAGATATTCAAGATAAAAATAAGCTTTTAGCTTTATTAGATAAAATTAATCCTCACTATATTTTAAATTTAGCTTCTAAATCAACGATTCAAGATTGTTTTCAAGATCCAGAAGGAGCATATTTAGATAATGTATTGGGTAATTTAAATGTTTTAATGTCATGCCTAAATCTTCAAAGAAAGAAGAAATCGAATTTCGAAAAACTAATCGTTCATAGTTCAGATAAGGCATATGGAGAGCATCCAAGAGAAAATCTACCTTATCAAGAAGAATATCCTCATTTTGGTGGAGATGTTTATTCAAGTTCGAAAGCTACACAGGATATGATGACAATGGCATGGGCTAAGCACCTTGGCCTTTCTGCTTGTGTCCTTCGATCTGGTAATATTTATGGGCCAGGAGACCTCAATATGACTAGGTTGATTCCTAAAACAATATGTCGAATCTTCCAAAAAAAACCTCCTATAGTCTATCAAAAAAGCTTATCTGCTATTCGTGATTTTGTCTTCATAGAAGATCTTTTATCAGCCTATGACGTCTTATTTAAAAGAGGTAAAGTAGGAGAAGCATACAATGTGGGTGGCTCTGAGCCTATGATGGTTGAAAATGCCATCGAAATTATAAAAAAAGTATTATATTGTGAAAATATCAATAATGAGATTATTCCTTCGCAACTCTCTGAAATTAATTCGCAGTATTTGAACTCTCAAAAACTCAAACAATTAAACTGGTTTGCAAAAACTACTTTTCGACAAGGTATAATTGCCTCAATTCCATTTTATAAGAAACTTATGGAAGGGATATGCTCAGAGTATTGATATTTTCTCAAGAATACCCCCCATATAGTTGGGGTGGAGTAACACCATTTACAGTTAATCTTGTTAATGGATTAAGAAGCTTTGGCCTAAAAGTACAACTTGTGACAATTGGCGATAAAGAAGAATTCTACATACAGAATAATGGTGTAAAGGTATTTCGAATTAAATCAAGCGGCATTTACCGCGATGAATTTATGGATAGTGATGCAGGAGTAAAGCGCCATTTTAATTTTCTAAAAAAAGTTAAAAAGCTTTATCAGACATTCCCTAAACCAGAAATTGTTATTTTAGCGGATGGGCTTTGCTATCCAGAAGCAAAGAGCTACGCCGATGAATTCAAAATACCTCTAATAACTATGGTTAACCAGATATTTTCGGATATCAATCATTTGTGGGATAGAGAATTAGATCAAATGGTTAAGCTCGAAAAACTTTACTTTGAACATAGTGATCATTTGGTAGGTGGTAGTCAATATATGCTTAAGAGAATTCAATCTTTAGGCTATGGCGCAAAAGCTTCTCACATTTACTATGGGTGGGGTTATAATGAATGGATGAAAGAAGATAGTAATATTAGATATGGTGATTCAAAAAATCGATTTGTTTTTGTAGGTCGAATGGTTCCTGAAAAAGGATTGATGGTTCTTTTAGAAGCATTTAGACAAGTTCATGAACAAATTGACGATGTGAAACTTCTGTTAGTTGGCGATGGAATGATTCAAAAAATGGCAAAAAAATTCGTAACAGAACATCGATTAGAAAACAAAGTAATATTTACAGGTACTATCCCATGGACAGAAATTTGTGCTGCCTTTCAATGGGCAAATTTCAGTTTAGTTCCCTCTTTTAATGAGCCATTTGGATATGTAGCTCTTGAAGCTATTATGTATGGATGTATTCCTCTAGTAAGCCATGTCGGTGGGTTACCTGAAATTGTTCGAAGTATAAATTTTGATAGCCTGCTTCCGATTGATTCCGCAGAACCTTTTATTGGAATTCCACAAATCTCTGCATTGAGTCAAAAACTGATAGAATGTTCGAAAATACCGGAAAAACAGCGTAAAGAGATTGTCATGGAAGCAAGAATACAAACAGCAAGAAAATTTAATTATCTGAGTATCGCGATGGAATGGATATGTTTGATGAACAGGCTTAGTCAAAAGTAAAGATTTATTTTTATGTAAAAGGATAGAAAATGACATTAACTCATTCTCAAGAACAAGAAGTAAACAGTCAAAAAAAAGATGTCTTAAAATTTAGGAGAATGGCCAAAAAAAAGGAAAACAACCCCATTTTATGGTATAATTTAAGTGAAGCAAATCTTTCAGAAGATTTTTCTATCTTGTCAAGCCTTAGTAACACTATTTACGCTGGGGTGATTTTTTCTTCATTACAAAAGCTCGAACTATTTAACTCACATATTTCTCCTAAACTAACCAGAATTTTGCATTTGGATTTTAAAGAAGAATTTGACCAATTTTTATTACAAGAAGATTTTGCAAATCAAAGAAGTGAAAATTGGGTCATTTGTAGTAATCATTTAGATATTTTAGACGCAGCCAAAAAACAAGGACTTTCTACTTGTTTACGTTACTATATAGATAACAATGAATCATTGCATCAAGCAATCTTTTTAGGTAAAGAGCATGAATATCTTATGGTATGTTTTAAAGATCCAACCAACATTCCTTTGGAGCTTGTAATAGCTTCTTTACAATTTAATAAAACAAAAATCATTAAGGAAATTTTAGATCCAGAAAATGTAGATGATGCTTTGGTATCTCTTGATACCATGGAAATTGGCGCCGATGGGATCATATTTTCACCAAAAAAACATGAGGTTTTGGAAGCTTTTCTGAAAAAATTAGAAAATACTTTTAGCAGTAATTTAAAGCTTGAAATTGGAGAAATAACTAAATCCATTCCTGTTGGTATTGGACATAGGGCATGTGTAGACTTAGCAACAATGTTTTCAAAAAATGAAGGTATTTTAGTTGGATCTACCTCTAGCGGTGGCCTTTTATGTTGTCCGGAGGTCTTTCACTTACCTTATATGGAACTACGGCCATTTCGTGTTAATGCCGGCGGAGTTCATAGTTATATATACAATAAAGATAACAAAACAAACTATATAAGCGAATTAAAAGCTGGCGATAATGTGTTAGTTGTAGATTTAAATGGAAATGTTAAGCAAGCAGTTGTTGGTAGAGTTAAAATCGAAGTTAGACCTTTGCGGTTAATTGAAGCGAAATTTGGTAATATTCATTTGAATATATTATTGCAAGATGACTGGCATGTACGTATTTATTCCTCTGAAGGGATCCCATTAAATATTTCTGAAATCCAAATTGGCCAAAAAGTTTTAGGATATCTTAGTACGCCGGGACGGCATGTTGGAATTCAGGTAGAAGAAAATATTTTGGAAAAATAAAATTTAAAGAAGGAATAATTTTATGGGTAGCCCAGGAAAATTAATTCGCTGGAAACGATTTCTAAACAGAAACGGTGAAATAGGAATAATTGTTCCTATTGATCACGGCTTTACGAGAGGACCTATTCAAGGAATTGAAAATATTAAGAATATTTGTAGTTGGTTAACACATCCTATAATAAGTGGAATTTTAGCTCATAAAGGAATGATTGCTCATTTAGCTACAGAGGGTTGCCTTATCAATAAAGGAGTGATGGTTCATTTGAATGGTATGATTTCCACTTCTATACATGTTGCAAAAAAAATTCAATTAACAGGCGTGGAACATGCAATTAGATGGGGTGCCGATGCTGTATCACTGGACTTAAATTTTGATGGTTTAAATGATGCACAAAATGTTCAGCTTTTAGGCCAAGTTGTTGATGCTGCTGATCAATACGGCCTTCCTGTTTTAGTTATGGTATCTGATAAAATTCCTATCAAAAGTGAAAGTAACTATATTGAACGATTAAGGCATTTTATTCGTTTGAGCATGGAATTAGGGGCTGATGCTGTGAAAGTGGCTTTTGAATTAGGACCAAAAAATTTAAAAAATTTATTGCACCTTATAGCTTTAGATATTCCCATTTTTCTTGCCGGTGGCGGGTTACAAAATGATGATAATCTTATTTTAGAGTATTTTAAAGAGGCCATGGAATGTGGAGCAAAAGGGATGTGTATTGGAAGAAATATCTTCCAGAGAAAAAATCCTACAATTTTGTTAGATAAATTAGAGCAACTAGTTCAGTAATTTGATTAAAAAAAATTAAATTTTAACCATTAATTATTAATATTATTTAAATTATCTATGGATATGCAAAATTAAGATTGACATTCAGTGGAGCTATTTATAAATTTTTTTAAATTTCTTATTATTTAAGGTTATTTTATGAAAAAAATTGGGGTCTTCGTTGATGTCCAAAATATTTATTATACCGTTAAACAACAGTATAATTCTCACTTCAATTTTAAATATTTTTTAAAAAAAGTTAGCTATAAAAATAAACTCATACTTGCTAATGCCTACGCAACACATAAAAATGATGTGGCTCAAAAACGATTTCAGGGACTATTAGCTAGCTTTGGATATAACGTTAAGCTTACAGATTACATACAACGCTCTGATGGATCTTCTAAGGGCGATTGGGACGTAGGAATCTCGCTTGATATCGTTCAGAATAGTTCTTTTTTAGATCAAATCATCCTTGCTTCAGGAGATGGCGATTTTGAAAGCCTTATTAGGTATATTAAAGAGAGTTCATTTGTAAAAGTTCATTTATATGGCGTGCCTGAACTGACAAGTCACAAATTGATTGCTTCTGCGGATGAATATAGTCCAATTGATTCAGAATATCTTCTGGCTATTCCAGAACAAAAGTGGTAAAAACTGATTTTTAACAGGTTTTTATGATTATTTATCATGTTATTCCAAATCTCGTAGTAGGAGGAGCGCAAACAGCATTAAGAAACTTAATTGAAAATTTACCAGAGTATGAACACCGTATTTGGACATTTGACAATTATATTGATAATAGTTGGAAAGAATTTCATGTAACCACTGTCTCTATAATTCAATTACTTAAAAATATTATTAATGAAACTTCTAAAAAAGCCATTTTTCATTTTCATTGGTATCCTCCTTTTAAATTTAAAATACCAGAGAATAAAAAGTTTTGTTCTCTTGTTACAATCCAAGATAATGCTCCTTGTAGTGTTTTAGGAGCGAATATTTATGTTGTTTCTACACATAATGGATTAATATACGTGCCTTCTGAATATAAAGGAAATTCGCGTATTATTTCTCCAGGGATAGATGCAAACACATGGAAAAACCTAAATATTCCGCGAAAGAAAGGTTTGCTAATGCGCCATAGTACAATTTATCCAAATAAACTTTCGCCTACAATGATTCTTGACATGGCAAAATATAATTCTGAGATTTTTTCTTGGGAAATTATTGGTGTTGGAGAAAAAAACTATATTAATTCTTTAAAACAGTTATGTAACGATTTTCCTTCAGTAAAGATAGCTTCTTGCGAAAAAATTAATCTGCGTTTGAATGAAGCATGGCTTTATGTATATCATGCTCCAGAAGGATTTGAACATTTTGGACTGTGCTTTATGGAAGCAATGGCTTGTGGAACCCCTGTTATTACGAACGATATAATTGGTGGTAGAGCACAAATCAAAAATAATTATGGATTCGTATGCAAAAATTATGAAGAAATGAAATTAAAAGTAGAATACCTCTATAACCATCCTGAAATTTACCAGGAAATGTTCAAAAATGTTTCATCATTAAATTTTGAAAAAAAGCAAAGAGAATATACCCAATCTTACTCTTTAATATATGAAGAATTACGACAAATTTAAAAATGGTAATGGCATATGCTATTTAACCCTCAATCAATCGATTGTTTTATTGATCTGATATACTCTCCTAAAACGACAAAAATATCCAATGAGCTTGAAGCCTGCCTTATTGTATCAGGAGCAGATCATGGAATTGCACGTGAGAAGTTCAGCCGCTATCAATATGGGGAAACACTCTCTGTCTTAAAATTTTCTGCTTCGAATCATTCACCAGTCTCTATTTTAAGTTCCTCACTAGGAATGAAAAAATATTTTTTTAATATTGGATGTACCCGAAAAGACGAAAATCCGTTTATTTCTAATCAATTTTATCAAGGAGCAGGAACGAACAGTATAGCTGATGAGGACGCTATGGCTGTAGGAACTATTGATAAAATTTTCGAAGAAGCAAAATACTTTATACCGCAAATACAAGCAGAAAACATTTGTTTAGGAGAAGTGGGAATAGGAAATACAATATCAACAACAGTGTTAACATCTATTATCACTAAGCAAAAAGCTGAAGCAATAACGGGTAAAGGAAGTGGGATTAATGATCAACAGCTTAATCAAAAAATAAAACTTATCAAAAAGTGTATAGAAAGGCACAAGACAACTCATAATAATATCCATGATCCTCTCATTCTTCTTCAGTCACTAGGAGGTTTGGAAATAGTTTGGAATATTGCCTTAATTTTACAAGCATCAAAAAATAATAAAATGGTTTTTTTGGATGGATATATTTCTACTCTATCGGCAGCTGTAGCTTTTATGATAGATAGTCAAATAAAGCAACATCTTATTGCAACTCATTTATCCAGAGAGCCAGGGCACCAGTTTTTATTAAATTTTATAGGCTTGAGACCATTTCTTAATTTAGATTTGGCCTTAGGGCAAGGTTTCGGGGCTGTTTTAGGATTTTCATTCATTAATTCTCAAAGAAAAGTATTTCATGGAAAATTAAAAAACTTATCTAAAATATGAAAGCAACAATAATTTTAGATTTTGATGGAACTCTTTTTAATACACTTCCTGTATTTTATAAGATCACAAAAAAAAAGTTGAATACATTTCAAGAAATATTTGATTGTCATAAAAATTATGTTCGTGAAAATAAGCCACTTCTCCTTCGTTATTCTTCTATTTGGTCTATATTTCTCAAAAAAATGCAGGAAAATTACGAAATTATTTTGATTAGTGAGACAAAATTACGGATTTTAGAATTTTATCTAAGTAATTTAAAACTTCGTTTCTACTTTCAAACAATTTTAGGAGAACAAGTTAGTATGTCTGGAAAACGTATAGAAACTATAATGCGGATCTTAAGGAAAAAAAAAGGACTTCAAAATATTTTTGTTAGTGATAACAAATCTGATTTAGTTATTAATTTTGAAAATCTTTTGTTATTTCCATCTAATGATTTTTTTTCCGGAGACGTTTTATATTTTGAAAAACATGTACTAAATCTAACCCAATTTATTGAAGATCTAAAGAAACGGAATCCTTTAAATTCATTTTAGTCATCTGAAATCTGATAACTACAACCTTTTTTTCTTTTAAATTATTTAAAATATCTAAGAGGCTCAAAGTATAGTCTTTAACAACTGAGTTTTGTTGAAATAAGGGAAATTGTTTTGCTTTGTTTAAACTTTCCTGTAAAAAAAATTTATAGCTATTTGTTAATTCAGAAGTAGAAATGTTTATAAAACAAGATTTTTTTAAGACGGATAAAAATGTTTCGATTTCTGAAAGCTGAATAATTTGATCCTTATCGTAATTATTGTTTAATCTTGAATTTGCAAACCAATCTATTACAATCAATTGGCCTCCAGGCTTTAAAATTCTACAAATTTCTTGTAAAGTCTCTTCTTTATTAAAGATATGGATAAAAACTTCCTTTGCAAATACAAAATCAAATGATTGATTTGGAAAAGGAAGATGGGGGGGTGAATATTTAACAAAATCTATATTCGGATATTGATCTTTTGGAAAACTTATTTTGGCTAGAGAAATACAGCTCTCTGCTATATCCACACCAGTTACAAACGACTTAGGAAATTTTTCATTAATAAACTTGGCTAATCCTCCAGTACCACATCCGAAGTCTAGACAATTTGAATTATTAAGATTTAGATCAGAAATAAGCAACTTATTGCTTTCAGCATTTCCTTCTGAAAGATGACCTTCCCCATACAGGCTATGAAGAAAATTAATAAAAACTAAATCATATTGTTCTCTCACTATGTCAAAATTAGCAAAAATTCGAAAAATTAAGCAGTTTAGTAATATAAAAATTATGCTAAATTGATAGATCATGATTGCAATATATTAATGATATATAATGTTTAATATAATTTTAATTTTATGGCTACTTCCCTAGCCGTTTCAATAAGCTTTTGAAGGGCTTCTTCTAGTTCGTTAAATGGCAATGTAAAATGAGGGCAAAGAATAATTCGATTTTCAGAACGATAAACAAGTATGTTTTGCTTTTTTAATTGATTTTCACATAAATTAGCTGCAAAAGTTGCTTTATTAGTTTTAAATTCTAAAACTAAATAGTTTCCTTTGATAATAAAATTGTAAAAATTGCTAACGTTAATAGATTTAAAAAAGTTCTCCATATAGCTGATAATGTTTTTTTCCTCGTTACAATGAAAATTTTTTAAATCTGTTAAGAGCAATTTTACTGTTTCAAGAACAAAGGGATTATATGAAAAACCTGTGCATGCTTCTTCAACTACTTGCAAGGCAGATTTTTTTATGATTTTTTCATGCAATGCAATCACGGAAAAAGGTAATCCATTACACAATGCTTTTGCACCTATCACAATATCTACATCAATTGGAATCTGGTTAACAGTCCATATATGGTTAGACCTAAAACCAGTTCTAAGTTCATCAAATATCATTAATACAGAAAATTTATCGCACAGTTCCCTTAACTTTAAATAATAATTATTAGGAGGACTTATATAGTAATCACAAAAATTTGGATCAATAATGATACAACAAATCGTATTCGTTGCAAATCTGGTTTCGATTTCTTCAAGACTTTTCTCATAAGAAAGCAAAGGAGCATTAATGATATAATTTTTATCTGTACAAGGTAGCGATAATGACTGCGTTTCTTCTATATTGCGAATAAGATGTGTTGATCCATGATAACAACCATAATATTTTAAAACATCTTTTTTTTGGTTATAAAGTTGGCTGTATTGAATGGCATGTTCAATAGCCATTGATCCCGAAGTATCAAATAAGAATTCACTATATTTTTCTTTTAAACTAGATGAAAGTTCATTTTGTAAATTAATAATCAAAGATTTACTTTGATAAAAATGAGGTAACATTTTCTCTGTAGTATTAATCCAATTAAAACCTAAAGGATTATATTGGTCAAAAAGAACTTTATATTGGTTGCCTCCTATTTTTACATCATGATTAGTAAAAGGGATACAATCTAAATAATTACTTAATGTCACGATTATTTCTTTGTTTTTGTAAATACATAACCCATCCCACAAATAAGTCGCAACCCGCCTTCTTCTACAGGTGTACACTCATGCATGACATGCCCTCCTGCCAAGAAAATAGAATCTCCCATATTTAAGCTAATATCTTCAATTCTGCAATTATTATAACCAGTTTCTTTATTTCCTTTTCGATCGAATTTGATTTCTTGAGGAACATAAATTTTTAAAACACCCCCTAAACCTTTTCCATCATTTTTTCCATAAATGCGTTTAAGGCAAATAATCAACATACAATCCGTCAAAATATGGTCAAAATGAGGTTTTATATACGATCCTTCATGATAACAAAAATATCCAAATCTATTGTTGATTTTAACAGGTTCTTTAATTAGGGATTTAATTGTTTTTTGCAAAGCAGAGCTTTTATATAATTCTTTTAATAAAGGAGGATTCATAATTTCGAAACGCTTTTGATCCGCATCATAAGAATCTAGAGAAATCTCTTTATTTTTGAGCTTTTCATTTTTTAATGTCTCAAATTCTAATGTCAAATTTGCAATTTGCTCATCAGTAAATACTGATTTGAGAAAAATAAAACCATTTTCTTGTAACGAGCTAGACATAAGGTTAACTCCTTTAGAA
>NZ_BCPZ01000358.1:0-140 GCF_001950615.1 Candidatus Protochlamydia sp. W-9 | reverse complement strand
AATCCATTTTGACCTCTCATGTCATATTAAACATTAGCTTGGGAAAACAAATGTTTTAAATGATGCAGAGGTCCTTTGTCATTTAAATTTTATTCTTCTTATTTATTATCAAAGAGATAAATTCAAAATTCAGGTTAACT
>NZ_BCPZ01000357.1:0-167 GCF_001950615.1 Candidatus Protochlamydia sp. W-9 | reverse complement strand
GAGTTTCAAATGCACTAATCCTGCATCGATGAGTTTATAGCATCTGCTTAGTTCGAGATGCTGCAAATCCGTTAAAGGTGTTAAATGGGCCAACCCAGCGTCACTGAGATTATTGCAATAGCTTAAATCTAGATGTTGTAAAGCCGTTAAAGGTGTCAAATGCGCTA
>NZ_BCPZ01000356.1:0-159 GCF_001950615.1 Candidatus Protochlamydia sp. W-9 | reverse complement strand
TAAACACGGGCTTGTTCCGGTTGCTAAAGTTGCATTTGATCCGAAAGAAAAGCCAGAAGGCTGGGATGTAGATAAATATGGAAAACCCGATGTTATATTTATGGCTTACAATCCTGCAAAACCCTACCCTACAGATCCAAGAGAGAGGCGACCACTAAT
>NZ_BCPZ01000355.1:0-1653 GCF_001950615.1 Candidatus Protochlamydia sp. W-9 | reverse complement strand
TTTATATCAATATCCTTTAGCATGAATATAGAAGGTATTTATAAATAACTAACTTTTTTAAGTTAAAATCAAACATTTTCAAGAGGGCGATATTATGGGAACAGTTCAATCTTCTCAACCTTCCGAAAGCTTGTCACTAGATTTCTTATATAATTTGATTAAAGAAAATGATCAAAAAGTAAAAACGATAAATGCAGAATTGACAAAAAGAGTTAATGAAGTTTCCACTGAACTTTTTGAAGCTCATATAGAAACTGAAAAGCTTAAAGAAAATAATTTTGCTCTTGATAAAAAAATTGAGTCTCTTAATTTGGATAACACTAGTCTTAAAACTGATATGAAAAAGCAATTACAGGAATAGAGGGACTAACAAAAAATTTACAGACAACTAAAATTGCTTTAGAGGAAAAAGACCTGCAAATTGCGGCAATTCAAGCGACACTTAATAGATATGACCGTGAAAAACAAGGACTTTTTGAGAGAAATATAGCACTTGTCAATGAAATAGATGGTTTAAATAACAAGTTAAAAGAGTTAGTCAAAGGCAAAGCTGAACTTGAAAATCAAGAGAAAGCGCATCAAGAAGAAATAGAAAAACTCAAAAAAGATTTAAATGAGGCATAAAATCGTTATTCAGAGGTGAAAAGAAGTAGTAAGTTAGAAATTTCTGAAAAAACAAGATTAATTGCTAATGAAAAGCTTAAATGCGAATATTTAACCCAGGAAAATATTTCAACTAAAAATGAATTAGCTAAAGTAGGAAAAGATCTCAACCAAGTAAAACAGAATTTGGCTGAAGAAAAAGCAAGACATGTAGAAACAAAACTGAGCTTAGTTGAAGCAGGATGTAAAATTTTATTTCTTCCTCTTTATTCGCTAGACTTAAATCCTTTTAAAATTTTCTGAACGAATTTAAAAACGTTCGAACAAATTGGGAGCAACTTAAAACACTAACTGAAGTTATTGAACTTTCTTTTTTTAATTATTTTGTGAGAACTATGAAAATTTAATTTAAAAAAACCTATAAAATTTTTGTATTTAACGTCATTAAGAGTTGCTTTAATAAACAATTTTTAAATGGAGTGGAGCTACTGAGGATTTAAAATGCGCCAATCCAGCGTCGGTAAGCTTATCGCACCAACTCAAATTTAAATGCTGCAAAGCCACTAAAGGTCGCAAATGCGCTAATCCAGCATCCGTTAGCTTTTCGCACTCACTTAGCTCCAAATGCTGCAAAGCCACTAAAGGTGCCAAATGCGCTAATCCAGCATCCGTGAAACTATGGCATCCAGCCAAATTTAAATGCGATAAAGCCACTAAAGGTCCCAAATGCGCTAATCCAGCGTCAGTAAGATTTCTGCAACGGCTTAGGTCTAAATGCTGTAAAGCCACTAAAGGTGTCAAATGCTCTAATCCAGCATCCGTGAGTTTTTTGCACGAACTCAGATCTAAATGCTGTAAAGCCACTAAAGGTGTCAAATGCGTTAATCCAGCGTCAGTAAAATTTCTGCAACAGCTTAGGTCTAAATGCTGTAAAGCCACCAAAGATGTCAAATGGGCTAATCCAGCATCCTTAAAATTATGGCATCCAGCCAAATTCAAATGCTGTAAAGCCACCAAAGGTGCCAAATGGGCTAATCCAGCATCCGTAAA
>NZ_BCPZ01000354.1:0-288 GCF_001950615.1 Candidatus Protochlamydia sp. W-9 | reverse complement strand
AGCCAAATTCAAATGCTGTAAAGCCACCAAAGGTGCCAAATGGGCTAATCCAGCATCCGTAAAATGGTGGCTGTAACTCAGATCTAAGTGCTGTAAAGCCACTAAAGGTCGCAAGTGTGCTAATCCAGCGTCAGTAAGATTTCTGCAACGGCTTAGGTCTAAATGCTGTAAAGCCACCAAAGATGTCAAATGGGCTAATCCAGCATCCTTAAAATTATGGCATCCAGCCAAATTCAAATGCTGTAAAGCCACCAAAGGTGCCAAATGGGCTAATCCAGCATCCGTAAA
>NZ_BCPZ01000353.1:0-19690 GCF_001950615.1 Candidatus Protochlamydia sp. W-9 | reverse complement strand
TGCCGGAAATTTTTTAATTAATCTATTAGCTGGGATTATTGCTTATACTCACCAACCTAAAAAGCCATCGATAAACTTAGCAGAGCAGCATCGCTTATTGTTAATGGCTGCCTAAAAACCCAAAATTCAGGTTAATAGAATTTTTATCTCTTTCAACTATTTTATGGATTTTCAAATAAAGTTTTGTTTATTCTAGCTTCTTGCAGAAAATAGTTTGATAATTTTTTGCAAAGGTTCCTGAGCAGGATATGAAATAACTTATATCATTTGGAATGATGAAGGGAATATTAACAGCCTGGAAAAATATTAATTAGTATGAAAATATTCAATTTTTTTCCTGCTAAAAAATTCGAAAAAATTAAATAGATTGGTGAGGAGGAAATAAACAATTGTTAAAAAAATGTTTTAATAGTTGTTCATCTCCTACAAGAATTGTTGTATTATTTATTATCGGACTAGAATAGTTTAATCAACCATGAAACAAAAATCTCTTTGGATATTATCTGAAGCAAATATTAAAAAATTTAAATATCAATTATTTTGCTTTCCTTATGCGGGAGCAAATAGTTCGATATTTCAGAATTGGAAACATCTATTTTTTCCGGAAGTGGCCGTTCATCCTATAGAAATGCCTGGTAAGGGTAGGAGATTCAGTGAAAGCCCTTATACTTCAATTGAGCCATTAATCACAGATTTAGAAAATTGGTTTTTAAAAGAAGTGCAAACAGATTATGCTATTTTTGGTCATAGCTTAGGAGCTTTAATCAGTTTTGAACTTGCCAAGAGACTACAAATTTCTAAAAATCCCCCAAAATTACTGATTGTTTCAGGATGTCCTTCGCCTAATCATTGCATTGCAAAAAGAAAAAAAAATGGTCCTCGCAAATTATCTGATTCCGAGTTAGTAAATATTTTAAATGAGTTTAAACAGACACCAGACAAAATTTTAGAAAATCAAGAATTCCTTAAAATATTTCTACCTATCTTTCGAGCTGATATCTCTATTTTTGATAATTATTATCCTATTTCAGAAATTTTACTAAAATGCCATCTTTTGGTTTTAGGAGGAAATAATGATGAAGAAGTCCCTTTGGATACTCTTGAAGGATGGAAAGAAAATACTGAAAATAAATTTGGCACCATGATTTTTGAAGGAGGCCACTTCTTTCTTCACTCTCATGAACAACTTATAGTAAAAGTAATAAATGAGTGGCTAATAAAAACAGAATAGACTTTCTACTTCATTAGCTTTGGTAGATAAAATATATGGTTTTAAATGGCTTTATTGATGATTTATAAATATATAGACAAAATATGAGACAATTTGAAGTAATACATTAAATTTTAATTGCAATATTTTTTAATATTTATTAAGGTTTTTGTCATCTTTATGATTGATTTATTAAGAGAAAAATATATTATGAAAAATTCTTTGTTAACATTAAACGATTTGTCTACGGAACGTTTTTTAAAAATATTGGATAATATTAAAATATTTAAGCAAAATATTATTGATGGCAAATCCTTCAAACCTCTTGAAAATAAATTGATAGGGATTCTTTTTAATCAACCTTCAACTAGAACGCGAACGAGCTTTGAAACTGCTATTATACGTCTCGGAGGAAATTCAATACATTTATCAGATCTCAGATTGAAGCGCGATGAGTTGATACATTCTACAAGCTCTTCTAATGAGTTAGATCTTAGATATGTTGAACCTGTAAAAGATACAGGTCGCATTTTGAGCAGCTATTTGGATGCTATCGTTATAAGAACACGAGATCATGGAATGATAGAAGATTTGGCGAAATATTCCAGTATCCCTATCATCAATGCCAATAGTGATCTTTGCCATCCTACTCAAATTATTGCAGATATCTATACAGTCCTGGAGATTAAAGGAAAATTATCTGGATTAACTCTTGCTTACCTTGGCGATGGCAACAATACCTGTTCCTCCTTGCTGTTAGGTTGTGCCCATGCCGGCATCAATATGATTGCCGCATGCCCTGAGGAATCTTATCCAAATGCTGAGAATTTTAAAAAAGCCAAAAATATCGCAGAAAAGACAGGCTCAAATCTAAAGATTATAGTCTCTCCTGAAGAGGCGGTAAAAGATGCTGACATATTGTACACTGATGCATGGATAAGCATGTCAGCTAAACAAGGAAAAGATGAGCTCATAAAAATTTTTAGTAAGTATCAGCTTAATAGCAGATTGCTAAATTTGGCTAAGAAAAATACTTTAGTCATGCATTGCTTACCTGCGCACAGAGGTTTCGAAATCACAGATGAAGTGGTCGAAGGTCCTCAGTCAATTGTATGGAAGCAAGCTGAAAACAAAATTTATACAGCTGCAGCAGTTTTAGCAGAACTAGTTCCATAAAATTTTATTTAATCGCGGTTATGAACAAAAATAATAAAACTAAAAAAAGATACAAATGAGAAAGCTATTTCATTTTCTACTAAATTCATATAGTGTTCTTTTCTTCACTATTACCTTTGCATGTTTTTTATACTATAATTTAATTGAAGGAGAAAATCTATCAAGAGCTTTTTTACATGCCTATTTGTTTTGTAACATAGGAGTACGTGGAATCGTTGCTTTCATTGCTAATATCTATCCTCCAACAGCCCTTAAAATCGCTAAGTCTTACAATTGGCCTGAAGGTGCTTCTATTCAAAGAGAGTTAGCTGCTCATATGGGAGCGATTGGAGTTTTAGGAATTTTGTGTTTATGGTTTGACGGCTTATTTTGGCTTGCAACTGTGATTGCGGGGACACTAAGCTGTCTAGTTTCTGAGACAGCTAACTTTGCGATAATTTTTAAAGAGAAAATCCACCCTTTTGTGAAAAGGGAAATTCAAACGTCCTATGTAGTGAGCAAATCCTTATTTGCAGGAATGTTACTTGATGTGTCACTTTCTTTGTTTTCTTTAATATTAGGTTTAATGAACCTGATTCCAGCTTCGTGAAAAATTTATATTTCATCAACCTCTAGTAAACTAGAGGTTGATGAAATATCTTAAATTCGTTTATTGCCTTCATTGGGAATGATAGCATAGCTCAGCCACAAGATATCCTCTTTAAGTTTTTGAGTCGCTAAAAGCTTCAATTTGAGAGCAGGTTCGTTAGTTTCATCCGCATCGAAGATTGTTGGAGTTCCTATTGTTCCATCCACAACCGGGGCAACAAGTATACTCAATTCGTCGATTAATCCAGCTCGAAGCATAGATCCGTTGATTTTTCCTCCTCCTTCAAGCATTAGTTTTTTGATCTTAAATTTTGCCGCTAATTTTTCCAGGACTTTACCAAGATCAATTTTTGTTTTTCCACAGAAAATATAAGAAATATTTTTTGACTGTAGAAAAGCTAGATAGTCGTCTGGAACCTCTTCTGTTAGCACTGAAATAATATGTTCATTATCATACAATGTATTTGTTTCCCAAACAAGCTTTCCTGATGGATCAATAGCTACTGCATATGCATAAGGTTTGTTGACAAGAGGTGCAATAAAATCTACTTTCGGCATTGCCGTTGAGATGTTTTTTTTTGAATAAGCAGGTTTGTTTGCAAATGCCTCCATGCTTATTCTGCCGCACATCCAGGCATCGACATTATGAAATACTTCCATGGATTGATATTCAGTATAGAAAGATTGTGGGCACCCTTTTGTTGTAATGCGTCCATCTATAGAAGATATCATATGACAAATTACATATGGTCTCATGTTTTTAATACTCCTGATTAATTGTTAATTATTCATGAAAACCTTGTTCTTTAAGGTATTTGAAATAAATTTTCAATCTGTTATCCGTAATTTTTGGGAAATTCATATTTAAAACTTTTAGCATATTGAGAGTATTTTGATTTTTAGCTATCGATTTTTTAGTACTTTCAGCTTCGGCAGAAAGATAAAGGGGTAAAAGAGGAAATAATGCATTTTCAGAGGATATTTTTGCCGCATGACTTCGCCATTCTGTAGGAGGAATTAATACAATGGAATATCCTGCTTTATTGAGCCAATAGATGAGATCAGTCCAGGCAATTTTATAAGGGCTAGTAATATTAAAAACTTTACCTATCGCCTGTTGGTTAAGAGAAATTTTTACCAAAGATTGACTAACAAAATTCACAGGTAATAAATCAATAGGTTCTTCCAAGTAAGGTGCATATCCTAACTGCATACATCCTTTAACTAAGCGGAGGAAATGATCATTTTCAAAAGAAGAAATTCCTGTTTCTTCATGGCCCGTAATGGTGCTAGGGCGAAAAATAACAACGGGAATATGCCGCAGATGTGCTTGATACAAAAGTTTTTCTGATACCCATTTTGTTTGTTGATAACCGCTGATCATATCTTGTGGTGGCTTATTTGGAAATTCCTCCTCTAAAATTCCTTCCTCATCACGATCATTAGCTGCTACTAAAGTTGAAATATAAACAATAGCTTTTTCTTTTTTAAGAACTGCGAATTTTATCAATTCATTGGTGCTTAGAACATTAGCACTTCTCAGCATAGTATAATCATAAATATGATGTACATATGCTCCATTATGATAAATGGCATCGATAATAAGGGATAGTTCTTGATATTGATTGGGAGAACATCCTAGTAATGGTTTTGATAAATCACCTAATACATAAATAATTCGATCTAAAGACAGTTGGTTGAGATGGATTTGATATCGAGCAAGGCTTGATTTTATTCTTTCTTCAGCTTGTTTAAGATTTTCGGCCCTAACTAAACAATAAATTTTTGCATTTGTCGATTGAATCAATTCTTGCAAAAGGTGCGTTCCTAAAAAACCTGTCGCCCCTGTTAATAGAATAGCTTGAGGGTTTTGAATTGAAGGATTACTTTTTGGAAAAGCTATAATTGCAGAATCAAGTTTGGCATCTTCGAGAAAAGGATAATTATTCGGATGATGATCAACTTTTGAAGAACCGAATTGATTTAAAAATTCTGCTAATGAAGCTATTGTATTTGATTCAAAAAAAGTACGTAAAGGAATATCTACTTCAAAATATTGCCTTACCTTTAATGCAACTCGAGTCATTAAAAGAGACTGTCCTCCTAGTTCAAAGAAATTATCATAAATTCCGATTTCCGAAGTTTGAAGGACCTCTTTCCAAATATCTATGAGCTTTTGTTCGACCATATTTCTTGCTTTTTCCAGCTTACTTTTCTTCGAAAAAGATATATTGATTTTTTTTAGTAGCTCTTGTTGGTTGATTTTTCCGTTAATTGTCAAAGGAATTTTTTTAACAAAAGTAAATGAATTTGGAATCATGTAATTGGGCAGCTTGCTTTTTAAATACTCTTTTAATATTTTTTCAAAAATTCCCTCTTGAATTTTGGAAGGTTCCTTTGCTTCTATTTGTTCTATAGAAACACACCCCACAAACAAAGAATGGCAAACTTCTTTTTCATGGATAATTTTGGCTAAGCTTTCTTGGCTTCGATTATCTAATTGTCCAATAGGGCAAATTCCGATTTGATCCTTGACTCCTTGTTCCATCAAACGTTGTGCAAAACGACCAATCTGTAAAAGAGAACGCTGACGTTCTTGCACAGTTGCATTTTTTGGAACTGCAAAAAATAAGACGGACATAGCCTCTTGAAAAATGGAATATGTATCGATAGGATATGGAAAGATATCAAATGAATCCGTTGCTGAAATTATTTGAAAAGAAAATTGAGAAAAATCATAAATATACCATCCTTTAGACAAGCCTGTAATGGAATTTTCTTTTAAATACAAATAAAGCGAAAAATAATCTTTTTTATCACTAGGTTTCTTCTCTCGATTAATTTGTAATTCGCAAATAATTTTATCATTATCACCAAGTTGCAAATCAGGGTTTATAAGAGAAGTATTTTCATCAATAGTGATCGTTAAGCCTCTTTCTTCACAAGAATTTTGAACTAATTCCAACATATATCCTGCTTCTAGATTGCAAAAATCTTTGCTTAGATTTCCGTAAAGAGGCTCTATTGCAGATAGTTTTGCGACAAAATAAATTTTAAAAATGGAATTTCCAAAAAATTGTGCTTGCGTAGGTAGTTTAACTAATTGATTTTTAAGAGGATCATAATAATAAATTCCTCCTTCAACACCTTCTATATGGTTAAAGGGAATCGAAAAATAGGTTTGAACGGGATAAAGACTTCCTGCAGAAGGATAACGATATTTCGGTATGGGTTGAGAGGGCTGATTTAAAGCTGATAAGACATTAATGATTAAAGACAAATCGTTAAATGAAAAAGATCCAGCTAATGATGTGCTGTCTTTTATTTTTTCTTTAACTTTAAAACTTTCATGTATCCATGTCGAAAATATCCCTTTCTCTAAAATTCTTCTTTCAAACTTGCGATGGCTTTTACGTGCAAAATATTCTTCTGCTGAGAAAGGTGTGGCTTGACAAGAAAGTATTTTTGCATCAATAAATTGCAATCTTGCAGCCTGTTTTAAGGTAAAAGCCAATCTCTCTTGAGGATCCTGAATGAGAGGAAATTTTATATCATTTTCATCAGCTATGTCATGTTTGGGCACTAAGCAAACCGCAAGCCTTTTGTTAGAAGAAGAATCCTCTATAGGCAGAACTATCGCTTGTTGAACGTCTTTATGAGTATTTAAAACAGACTCAATTTCTCCCAACTCTATTCGATGTCCGCCAATTTTTACTTGGGAATCTATACGGCCTAAAAATTCAATTAACCCATTCGATCGAAAGCATCCTAAATCTCCTGTTTTATAAATCCGACCAAAATGTGAATGCATAATAAAGGCTTGATCTGTTTTCTCTTGATCACGCCAATAACCTCTTGCAATTCCCTCTCCCCCAATATATAGCTCTCCAGGAACATTTTCGGGGCAGGGTTGTAATTGCGCATTTAAAACATGAAATGATTGATTGCGCAAAGGAGTGCCGTATGGAATGCTCTTTTTAAAAGAGTTTTGCGGATTTATATCATATGCAATCGACCAAATGGAAGCTTCTGTCGCTCCTCCCAAACTGACTATTTTTAGGTCAGGATTGGCATAACCAAAAAAATATTGAATTTTTCTAGGTAGATCAATAGGTATCCAATCTCCGCTTAAAAGTATAAGCCGAAGTGTTTTGCCCAGTCTTTCGAGCACCTTTTGACTTGCAGATTCTAAATATTCAACTAAAATCTGCATAAACATAGGTACAGTATTCCAAACGGTGACCTTATGCATTAAAATTAACTCTATCCAGTGAGAAGGATCTTTGATTTTATCTAGATCAGGAAAAACAATTGCTCCTCCCGCAGCCAAAAATCCAAAAATATCATAAACGGAAAGGTCAAAATTTAAATTAGATAAAGAAAGAATGCGATCCTCTGGCTGAATGCAAAACCGATTATTGAGATCTAAAATAGTATTTACAATTGATTTTTGTTCGATCATGACTCCCTTTGGCTTTCCCGTAGATCCGGAAGTAAAGATCACATAGGATAAATCTTCAAGTTTTTGTGGAGAAGCAATCCGATGAGTGGGATAATGGCTAAGTTGTTGAAGAGAAGAAATGATTTTTTCTTTTGATAAATTCAAAATATAAGGAATTTCACTTATTTTATTTAACCATTTTTCTTGGGTTAAAACACAAGCGACCTCGCTTAACAGTAGCAGTTCTTCAATCCTAGCTTGGGGAACTTGCGGATCAATGGGTAGATAAGCTAGGCCACCATTTTGAATTCCTAAACATGCGATGATTTGTTCCCATCCTTTATCCATAATAACTGCAACAAGTTGATTTGGTTTAACGCCCTGCTCCAATAAAAAATGTCCAATTTGATTAGCTTTTTGATAAAGGAGATCATAACTTAAGCTTCCTTCTTGAGAGATCACAGCGGTGTTTTTAGAAAATCTTTGCGACTGGTTATTAATAAGATCAGGAAGCAACTGATAGGATATAGGCCATGTGGTTTTGTTAAAGGCATCTCTTCTTTCTTTTTGATGGGAATTTAAAAAATTAAACGAAGTTTCTTCCCAGCCCATCATATTATTCATCAGAAAATCAAGTAGATAGCAATAGCTGGCATGCATTGTTGGAATAAAACCTGGAATAAATAATTCATTCACATAGTCCCATTCAACAATCAAATTTCCTCCCATTTCATAAGCTTTATAATCTAGCCAAACCTGTGGGGTTTGAGAGATGCCGAAAATCTCTTTACCTAAAAATTGAGCGATATCTTCATCATTTCCTTCAACTCCTAAAATTGACGTTAAAACAACAGGCATCAATGAACCTGAAGATAGCTCCTTATGATGATGGCTAAGCTCCCTTAGAAACTCGATTCCACTATATAAGTGGTGATCTAAGTCTTGCCAAAGTTGTTTCTGAAGTGATTTAACCCTATTCAGAAATGATTCTTTGAGCAATCCTTTTCTTTTTACTTCTAATAAAACAATTGAAGTGAAGTCGCCAAGTATATCATTAATTTGTGAATGAAGTGGGAGCCTGTCAAAGATTGTAAGGTTAAGTGTAAAATGATTACTACCAGAGAATGTTGCTAATACCTCTGAAAAAACTGCTGCAATGAAAGCGGTGGGGGATAATCCCAAAAATTCTAAATTTTTACGGCATTTATTCCATAAACTCTTAGGAATTTTATGAGTACAACGAGAAAATTGTTGTTTTGTTATTGAAATAGAAGATGAAATTATAGGTAATGAGGGAGCAAGTGGAAATTCTTGTATTCGAGATAGCCAATATTCTCTATCTCTCTGATAGGCAGGACTATCTTTAATCTTATTTAGAGTTAACACATAATCTCTGAAAGATAATTCTAATGGTGGCAACGAAAGCTCAATATTATCGTAAAGTTTTTTCCACTCAATAACTAAATTATTGACACTCCAACCATCTAATATAAGAGCATCAAAACTCAAGTATAAACGAGTTATATTTTCAGGCAATCGGACAGCCTCCACTGAAAAAAGAGGCCAGGAATCCGAAGGAAATATCTCGTGAGAAAGGGTATTTCTCTTATTTGTCGTCCATTTTTGGATCTCTTCTTCACAGGTTTCAGATAGATCCGTTCTTTGAATGCGGTAATAAGGAACTTCTTGTAAGACCTTTTGTGTACCATCTCCAGGCAATATCAAGTGTAACACATCATGTCGAGCAATTAACTTATTTAATGCATTTTCTAAAAGGTCAAGGTCCAAATTCACCTTCTCATATTCACTATAAACATGGACGCTGACTTCTCCTAATTCGAAAATACCGCTTCTTCCTAACCAATAGGCGTGCTGAACATTCGTAAGAGGAAAGGGAAGATATCGAGAGGTGGAATCTGGCACCACTAGTGGTAAGTTTAAATTTAAGTTTTCTTTTTGAAGGTTACGCTCTTTATCAATATAGGAAGCTTGATCTTCTAAAATTGGATGAGAGAAAACTTCATGCAAAGGCATTTCTATAGAGAATGTCTGGCGAATTTGAGTGGTAAATTGAATAGCAAAAAGAGAATTCCCCCCTTTTTCAAAAAAATGATCTCGTTTACCGACCGATCCTATTTTCAATAACGCTTTCCATATTTCAGCTAATTGTTTTTCTGTCTCGGTATCGATTATGATGCTCTCTTTATTCATGTTTTCTGAAATTTCCGGAAATGCCTTAGGATTGATTTTTCCACTTGCATTAAGGGGAAATTTATCCATAAAAAGGAAGGTTGCCGGAATCATAGCGGATGGCAATTTTTGCTTTAAATAGCTTTTGATATCAACTAATAGGATCTCCCTATTCCCTTTATAATTTTTTTCAATGATTAGATAACCTACCAAATATTCGCTTGATAAGTTCTTTTTTAATAATACGGCTGCTTGTTGAATAGCAGAATGTTGCTTTAATACATTCTCTATTTCCTCTAACTCTATCCGTATTCCTTGAATTTTTACTTGTCGGTCAACTCTACCCAAATAATCGATGTTACCATCTAAGAAATAGCGTACCAAATCTTTTGTTCGATACAATCGTTCTCCATTTTGTCCAAAAGGGGAAGGAATAAAAATTTCAGCAGTAAGATCAGGGCGTCCTATATATCCTCTTGCAAGGCCAACACCTCCTACATAAAATTCTCCAGGAATATTAGGAGGCATGACAGATAATGATTCATTAAGTACGTAGCCTTTAAAATTGGAAGCTATACATCCTATGGGGATTATATCCTTTTCTTTAAGGCTATTTTCTCCAACTATGTAATGGCAAATATCATCTGAGCATTCTGTCGGTCCATAAGCATTAACAATAGGGACAAAGGGGTAATGCTGATACCACTTGCTGCATATTTTAGCAGGAAGAGGTTCCCCATTTAAAATAAGCCATCGCAAAGCTTTTAAGGAAGGAGGAGCATTCTCACCTCTCACTAAATTCTTTGTTTGAGATTTTAAGTCATCTAGAACATCTAAAACCATATGCATGTGAGAAGGAACTGTTTCAAAGATTGTGATTTTCTTTTTTTCCAATTCCTTTATTAATGGGAAAGGACTCCAAGCTTTTTCTTGGTTAAAAATAATGACCTTACCACCGACCAATAAAATGGCTAAAAATTGCCAAATAGAGACATCAAAAGTTTGAGAGGAAGTTTGAGCAATAATATCTCTTTCAGTAATACCTAAAAGTTGAATTTTTAAGTAAATATGATTAATCATTCCTCTGTGGGATAGCATTGCTCCTTTGGGGTTTCCAGTAGATCCTGAAGTGAAGATAATATAGGCTAACATATCTGCAGAAACATCTAAAGCGGGAAGTTGGAAGTTGTGAAGAGATAAAAGATAGTGAATATTACGGGGTGCAATCAGATATTGATCATGTTTTTTTGTTTCTGAATGAGTAAGTAATATTTTAGCATTACTCTCTTTCAGAATAGTGTTAGCACGCTGCAATGGATATTCCGGATCAATAGGTAAGTAGGCAGCTCCGGATTTAAATATGCTTATTATGGCAATCAAAAGATCAACAGAACGCTCCATGCATGTGGCAACAACATCCCCCGGCTGTACACCGAGCATTCTAAGCTGGCATGACAAACGGGTACTTATCGCATCTAATTCTGAGTATGTCATTTGCACAGCTTCGTCTTCAACCGCGATAGCATTAGAAAATTGGATAGCTTTTTCTTTAAATAGATTTTGAAAAGATGATTCATGAGGAATGATTGTGGAAGAAATGAATGAGGATGGTGATGTTGACCGATCAAAAAGTGATAAAATTTCTTTTTGCTTTTGTTTAGTAAAAAGGGAATAATTTCCTATTGTCAAATAAGGATTTTTTATAATTTCATGAATGATATTGACAAAACAATCAGCAAGTATTTGTATTGTTTTTTCTGTATAAAGGCTCACCCGATATTCAAAAAATAGCTCTAAATGATCTTTATATTCTGTAGCTTCTAATGAGATGTCAAATTTAGAAGTATTTTGTTTGACTTTAAGGATTTCTAAGGATAGATCTTTTAACTCTATATGAGAACGACTTGATTTATGAAAATCAAATAAAGTTTGAAAGATGGGATTATGGTTAAAATCTCGCTGTTGAACAAGATTATTTGCCAATTCCTCGAAAGGAAAAAGTTGATTTTGGTAAGCTTCTAAGCATGTTTCTTTTAATTCGTAAAGTAGCGTTTCAAATCTTTTATTGGCATGGATATGGCATTTTATGGGTAAAGCATTGATAAATACGCCTATTACATTTTTTAGGCTTTGCTCTGGTCGCCCTTCAATTGAAGAGCCAATAATTATTTCTTCTTCATGAGTATAACGATGAAGTAAAATGCCGTAAATACACAATAAAAGCATATATAAAGAAACTTTTTTTTCCTTAGCTAGAGCGCGTAAAGCTTCCGTTGTAAAACTATCTAAAGAAAAAAATAATTTATCACCGTTTGAAAAAGGGGTATTAGATTGAGGAGAAAAATCTGTTGGAATTTGCAAAATTGGGAGCGGATGAGAAAATTTTGCTAACCAATAGGCTTCTTGTTGCTTCAAATAAGAAGAATTAAAAAGTTCATTTTGCCAAACAGCATAGTCGCGATAATTGATTTTTAATGGATTTAAGGATATATTTAAATAAATTGAAGAAAGCTCTTCAATAAGAATAGAAAAGGACCGAGCATCCGCAATCATATGGTGCATGTCCATTAAAAGGAAAAAAATATTTCCAGGAGTTTCTATCAGCTCTATTCTGAAAAGAGGAAGAACGTTTAATTGAAAAGGTTTCACCCAATCTTTTAAAGTTTGAAACAGATCGAAATCTTGTTTAAAAATGTATTTAAGTTTCCATTCAAGAGATTCATGAATAATTTGAATCGGCAACCCATTTGAAATTTCGAACGTCGATCTCAAAGCATCGTGTCTATTGGTTATTAAATCAAAGGCCGTTATGAGTTTTTTTACATTTAATTCGCCTGTAATTTTTATTGCAAGGGGGATATTATAAACAGTTTTATTTGGAGCAAGCTCATGTAAAATAAACAATCTTTTTTGAGAAGAAGATAAAGGATAGTGGTTGCGCTGCGCAGCTTGTGTCAAAGGAGGAATAGCGTCTGAATGGTCGTTAAAATTCTTCACAGAGTTTGACGTATGGGATAAATTACTAAGTAATTCTTTTAGTTTTTTAGTTTTTATATCTTCCATTTTTACTTATTCTTTGCCTAAATAGATTAAAATGTGCTGAACTTGATCTTCGCTCAAAACATTGAGATTTTTGAGTAATAAATTTTGAATTTCAGATGCCATCTCTTGAATTGTTGGTTTGTCAAAAAATGCTTTGAGAGGAATCTCAACATGAAAGTGTAAAAGAATTAAATCTTTTAATTCTAATGCGATTAAAGAATCGCCTCCTATTTCAAAAAAGTTATCTTTAATGCTTATGCTTTGAATTTTTAGAGTTTGCTGCCAAATATAAATGAGCTTTTCTTCCAAAATATTTGGAGGTATAATAGTAAATAATGAGTTAGTCGCCACGGAAAGAGGAGGAGGGTTTTGTTCCTTACTTTGTGATTCATTTTTCCAAAAATGAGAAGATGGCGGTGATACCCAATGACTATTTTTTTCAAAAGGATAGCCTGGGAGGGCCACACGGCTATAGTTGCCACCATGGTATAATGCTGCCCATTGCATTATATATCCTTTTTTCCACAAGGCGCCCAAGCTATGCAAGAAAGTTGTTTCATTATGCAAAGATAAATCATGAGAATCAGTACTTATACCAAAAAAATCTTCTTTGGCAAAAGACAAAAGGGTGTAATCAGAAGCTAATAAATTTAAGGATAAATTATTACTCACCTGAGGAATTTGATCCAGCCAATATTCTACTTCCAATAAAGATGAACTAGAAATAGCCTTAGAGGTATCGAAGGGTGATAATAGAGGAACAGAGGGGGGGGATACTTTAACTCTTTCATATGTATCATTTCTATGATTTCCTTTCAGCCAAGAACTGACGCATTGGATTGCATCTTCTAAAGTCATTGCTTTTGCTATAACGGCTGCCACATATTGACCTATGCCTATTCCTAGCAATTGGTCAGGCGTTCCGCCTAAATCTTGTAATAATCTTGACAATGAATATTGAATAGCAAAATGAATAATTACTGGATGTTGATCAAAAGGAAAAGTCGACACTTCTAGATTTTTTTTAAAATTCTCAAGGCAAATTTTAATATTTTGTTGAAGTGAAGGGTAAGCAAATTTTAAGGTATCATAATGAGAAGCTTCTTCAAAATTCGGGAAAACCCATAATATTGGTTTTTTTAATGATGGAAGAGGCGAAGCCTTTTCATCCAAAAGTACCTGAAGCTTGCTTATAGCATCCTCAAAATTTGAGCAAGTCATAAAAGATCGATAGGGAAGCTGTTTTCTACCTGTATTCAAAGTAAAGGAAATAGACCCTAGAGGAGTTTCATTTTTTTGAAGATATTCGATGAGATTAAATTTTATTTTTTTTAAAGCTTCAGGAGTATTTGCTGAGATAGTTAATAGATATTCAAAATTTTCTAACGGAAAGGTTTTATTTTGTTTTGGGGGTTCTTCTAAAATCAAATGCGCATTAGTCCCTCCAATTCCAAAAGAACTAATGCTTGCTCGAAGAGGAGCATTCATATTTTGCCATGGCTGTGATTTGTTATTTACGTAAAAAGGGGTATTCTCCAAATTAAGTTCCGGGTTAGGTGAAACATAGTGGAGAGTGGGAGGGATAATACCATGTTTGATACTTAATATAACCTTAATTAACCCTGCTACTCCGGCAGCAGCATCAAGGTGTCCGATATTCGATTTGATAGAACCTATTGAACAGAATTGCTTTTTTGTCGTGTATTTGCTAAATGCTCTTGAAAGAGCTTTGACTTCGACTGGGTCGCCTATGATTGTCCCTGTTCCATGAGCCTCAATATACGTGATTGTTTCAGGATGAATTCCTGACATTGTAAGCGCTTCAGAAATAACTTCAGTCTGACCTTCAATACTTGGTGCAGTATAGCCTAGCTTTCGGTTGCCGTCATTATTAATCGCAGATCCTAAAATGACAGCGTGGATAAGATCGCGATCTTTGATTGCATCTTCCAATCTTTTTAAGACGACAAGGCCAGCGCCATTTCCAATCAGAGTACCTTGAGCTTTAGCATCAAATGCACGGCAATGACCGTCAGGAGAATTTATTCCTTCTTTAAAGTATAAATATCCAGACTTAAGGGGACATGTAATAGAAACTCCACCTGCTAAAGCCATATCGCAACTAAAATCTAGTAGGTTTTGACAAGCATCATGAATAGCAACAAGAGAGGTTGAGCAAGCAGTCTGAACAGTCTTACTAGGTCCCCTTAAATTAAGTTTATGTGAGAGACGTGTTGCAAGAAAATCTTTATCATTCCCAATCATGGCAATTGATTGGGCATAGGGGTTTTGCCAATTGCTTTGCATCAGATGGGGAAGGATGTTAAACATTAAATAAGTGCTGATACTAGATCCGACAAAAACTCCAATTCTTTTGGTAAATTGCTGAGTATCGTATCCGGCATGTTCTAAGGCATGCCAAGCACATTCTAAAAGTATTCTTTGCTGTGGATCCATGAATTCGGCTTCGCGAGGAGTGTAACCGAAGAAAGAAGCATCAAAGTATTCAGCACCTTCTAGAAAACCTTTTGCTTTCACATAATTAGGACATTTTCTTAAAGGATCCTCCCAGAGAAGATCAATTTCGTTTTCTGAAAAAAAAGTAATTAGTTCTTTTCCATTTTTTAGATTATCCCAGAAAATTTCTAAAGAGGGCGATTTTGGAAACCGTCCATGCATTCCAATGACTGCTATATTGTTCTCTGTTTCTATCATAATATTAAGCTAAGCTATTTATTTATTTCCTAAATTTTAAAAGATCAATTTTTGCAAAGATAGCTAATTGTAAAGAAAATTACAATAAAAATTTGACGTTTATGTATTTCATAATCTCTATAAGTTGTTGTTGAATTATTTATCTGAATATTGAAAAATATTTCGAATATAAAGAGAGTTACAAAATACTTTCATTAAAATCACTATTTATTTTGAGGGAATATGCATCAACAAGAACAAGTTGAATTACAATATGAAGTCGTTATTAATGAAGAAGAACAATATTCCATATGGCCGGTGACAAAGGAGATACCCGCCGGTTGGAAAGCTGTGGGGCAAAAAGGAAATAAAGCTGTTTGCTTGTCTTATATCAAATGTGTTTGGACTGATATGAGGCCTTTAAGCTTAAGAAAACAGATGGAAAATTTAAAAACTGTCAACATGGAAAATTTAGAAACCGCCGAAAATGTAGAGGTAGAAGATTTTCAAACAACTTCTATAAGTTCGACAGTAAAATTCTTATCGACAGGATTACACCCGTTGAGCGTTTACCCTTCGCCGGTTTCAATAGAACATTTTAAGGCTTTTTTAGAGGAACAATTTATTCATATTAATTATTTAGATACGAAGGGAGAAACCTGTCTTGGAGTTAACCTAGATCTTAATTCTACTGACAAATGGACTATTGGTTTTGAACAAAAAAAAGGAACTTTTCATCTCGAAGGAGATTTAATTTTAGATTATGTGAAAGTACGCTGCGTTGCTGATGTTGACCTTTCGTCTATGAAAGGTATGGGATATTTGCGAATCTTGGAATCTTAAAATTAAAGAAATTATTCGGAAAAGACTTATTGCTTCTAAGATGCAGTGCTATTAATCGCAATGACCTCTAGGGATTTTTAATTAGAAAGTTTTGATAAAAATTTTATAACTATTTTTGTCAAATAACTCTCTTCTCGGCTGCTTATCTTTATTTTTTAAAACCCTTTTCTGATTCTAAATTTTTTAATTTGAGTTACTTAAAAATTGCTGTTTTTTATTTGTATAGAAAGTGTTAACAGAGCTGACACCTTTTACAAAACTTCTTATACCTAGCTGTTTCTTTATGCAAATTGTTTTCTGCGATAAAATACCAGAAGTAGATATATAAATTACTATTCATATTATTTAGGGCTGGCAAAAGAAACTGCTTATTACATGGAATGGATGAATCTGATTGATCAAGGTGTGACAGAATTGAGGCGTAAAAAACTATACTAAGCATAGAACTAAGCATAGAAGCGAAATTTCGCGGAGGTACAATGATACTGTTTAGATATTAGAGAACTAGAAGAAGGCAAAATACTTAAATCTACCTAAAAAAACTTGATGAGCTATTACAGGAAAGTATAATAGAAAGTGCTTTTTCAAATTTAAAGAGACTTTTGAAAAACATTTATAAAGTCATTCATTTAAAAATCAAACTTTGTTTAAGTTTATTTATATTGCTTTGTTATATACTATAAAAAATTAAAAGGAAATTCAATAAAATATTTTTATTTTAATTTAATAAATTTTAACTTTAATTGAGATATAAATATTGTTGAATTGTGATAGATAATTTCGATTATGCAAAATCAGATATTCATAAAACTAACTAAATACTTATTTGTCCAATTTATTCTATTTTTCATTTTATTTGTTCATTTAATGAATCATGAATGCTATGGATCAGAGCTCTCTTCTAACCCTGATTTAGAAAATTTAATACCAAGTTTAATGAAAAAATATAAAATACCTGGGATTGCTGTAGCCTTATTGGATAATTATAAGATAACATCTCTTCAATGCTACGGATTTGCTGATCGTGCAAATCATCGCCCAATTACATTAAAGACTATTTTTCAAGTGGGTTCTATTTCTAAACCTGTAAGCGCGTGGGGAATTTTATTATTAGCCAAAAATGGAAAAATTAATTTAGATGCTTCTGTTGAACAATATTTGACAAGGTGGACTTTACCAGAATCTGTCTTTAATAAAGATGATGTAACAATAAGACGCATACTTAATCATACTGCAGGGCTTTCAGTACCAAATTATCCAGGTTATGTATCTGATCGTTTTATCCCCACTTTAGTTGAGTCTTTGAATGGCAAAAAAGATCCTCAAACTAAACTAAAAATTATTCAACCTCCAGGATTATCCTTTAGGTATTCTGGGGGTGGTTATTCTCTATTGCAGCTTATTATTGAAGAGATTACAGCACAGCGTTTTCAAGACTATATGGATCAGCAGGTCCTAAAGCCTCTTGGTATGTTAAATAGTTCGTTCGATGTTCACAGACTTGATCAAGATAAGATAAGCTTATCTTATGGGTTAATGGGTGACTTACAGCCTTACCGATATTTTACCGAGCAAGCTGCGGCAAGTCTTCATACGACAATAGAAGACTTAGCTATCTTTACGTTAAATTGCATGCTTGCTTTTCACAATGATTCAAATAAACCCCATTTATTAAATAAAAATGCTGTGTTAGATATGATGTCTGACAAAAATTCAATCTATGGCTTAGGTTATAGTTTGGATGAACTAAGCAATGGAACAAAAATTATTTTTCACACGGGGGCTAATAAATCCTGGCGATCCGGAATGTTTACCCTTCCGGAAATGGGCTCAGGGATAATTATAATGACAAATAGCGATAATGGTTTTGATCTTATAGAGGATGTCTTCAATAGCTGGTTATTATGGAAATTTCAAGACCAGACAACAGATTATTTAATGACTCTCAAGCTCAGAAAAGCAACGTTTGCAATTACATTTTTTTTAACAATCTCTTTTTTGATGTATCTTGGATTTTTTATTCTTCAATTAATAAAGAAACAACGTTCTTTTATCACAAAAATAAGAAAATTAGCCAGCCCTATCAAAATTTTAATTATCGCATTCTACCTGTTTTTTTTAACTAGTTGGTGGATTATTTTTTATTCGCCATTTGTATATCCAGGTGGATGGATAATTGGTGCATTTATGCCATTTGGTTTTTGGTATTTGACAATATCTATGACCTTATGGATGTTATTTTTACTTATTTTGGTGTTCTTTCCGAAACAGAAGCCTATGCATTAATTTTAATTTCTTAAAAAAATTCATGATGGAACTACCTCAACGATAATCTTATATGCTCGTAAAATTAAGCTTTTCTTAGATTATTTTCTTTGACTCAAGCTATAAGTTTGTTGGCTTGTCAAAGATATTTTTTTATCAGAGAGAGGTAATCCTAAATATGTAATGCTAACTAAAAATTTGCATAGAGATTAGTTCAAAAAAATTGGAAACTGGCTAGGTTTAATCGACCATACTCAATATTTAGGAGCTATTTTATTTCTTAGATATTTTTTTTCTACCCAAGCCTTACAGCCTCTTTTAAAATTTCATTTTCAAGTGTCTTTTTCCCAAGCATCCGTTCTAGTTCCCTTATTCGCTTTTCCATTTCTTTCACTTGGCTTTTGAGAACTAATTCTTCTCGGCTGCTAATTCCTTGTCATGCTCCTTGTTCCATTTGCCTTCTCCATGCAAAAAGTTGATTTGGTGTGATATCATATCTTCTTGCTATTTGGGAAACAGATTGACCTTCTTGATCTGTTTTTTCAATGATTTGTTTTTTTTCAAGGACCATCGTCTTCTTCTTTCTGCTGATATAATTAATTTATAATTAGTCATAAATCTAGTCTTACTCCTATATCTTAAAAGCAAGCCAGATGGTTCGGTTCATTTGGGGAGCACTACATTTATTAAGTAAGCTATTTAACTTGGCATCTAAATTCTTCTTATGACTCTACTAACCTGAATTTTGGATTTATCCCTTTGATAATGAATAAGAAGAATAAAATTTAAATGACAAAAGACCTCTACATCATTTAAAACATTTGTTTTCCCAAACTAATGTTTAATATGACATGAGAGGTCAAAATGGATTTAATCAAATTATATTGCAGTGTAGATGATTTTTGGAAGTCTTTTGAGCAGAAATGGAATAAACAGTTAATTGATCATGGCAAAACAAAGCGAGGACCTCAACCTGAATTATCGATACCAGAGATGATGACAATTGTCATTTTATTTCATCAATCAAATTATCGAACATTTAAGCACTTTTATGGGTATGTTACCAAATACTTAGTTAAAGAATTTCCAAACTTAATTAGTACTAGCCGCTTTGTTTATTTAAAGAAGAACCTTTTTGTTCCTCTATTTGCTTATCTTTTGGATAAAAGAGGAGAAATCACAGGAATTGCTTTTATTGATTTTCCATCGATAGATGTTTGCCACAATAAACGCATAAAAAG
>NZ_BCPZ01000352.1:0-10722 GCF_001950615.1 Candidatus Protochlamydia sp. W-9 | reverse complement strand
CCGGAAATTTTTTAATTAATCTATTAGCTGGGATTATTGCTTATACTCACCAACCTAAAAAGCCATCGATAAACTTAGCAGAGCAGCATCGCTTATTGTTAATGGCTGCCTAAAAACCCAAAATTCAGGTTAATAGGTTCAGTTTATTGAAATAGCTTTACCTATTTAGCACTAACTACTTATCTAGTATATCATCCATACTTTTAAAACTTTATTAACTATTCATGGTTGGTAAATTAAAAAAAAGATTAGCTTTCTTTAAATTTGCGGTCTGAAAATTTTAGGTTAAGCTTATGTTTTATCGTACAATTGAGTACCGTATTTTTTTAATAATTTTGTCAATTATTAAAAAAGTTAGAAATACAATTTGCTATTTTATTTTCTAAAGTATCAACAGCATTGAAAATTTTTTGTTTAAAATTTCTATAAAATTTTATCAATTATAATGAGTTACACCAAACCTTATTGTTAAGTTACTACATGAAGGTAAAAATCCCTTTTGTATAATTAAATTGAAATCTTTATTATTATTCCAATTTTTTAGATACAAGTACTGCAAATTGGTTAGGAGGGATGTCAAATGCATCAATCCAGTACCGGTAAGTTTCGGGCAAGTACTCAGATTTAGACGCCGCAAAGATTCTAAAGATGCCAAATGCGTTAATCCTGAATCAGTCAGTTTACTATTGCGACTTAAATTTAGGTTCTGTAAAGCCACTAAAGGTTTTAAATACGCTAATCCATCATCGGTGAGCTTGGAGCAAAAACTCAGATTTAGACGCCGCAAAGATTCTAAAGATGTTAAATGCGCTAATTCTGAATCAGTGAGTTCTTTACATTGACTTAGATTTAAACGCTCTAGAGCCCCTAAAGGTTTTAAATGCGCTAATCCATTACCTGTGAGTTTTTTACATCGACTTAGATCTAAATCCTGCAAAGCAGTTAAGGATGCCAAATGCGCTAATCCTGAATCAGTGAAATTATCACAGTGGCTTAGATTTAAACGCTCTAGAGCTCCTAAAGGTCTTAAATACGCTAATCCATCATCGCTGAGCTTAACGGAAGAGCTCAGATCTAGATGCCGCAAAGTGGTTAAGAACGTCAAATTCTTTAATTCAGCATCCTTAAGCTTAATGCACCAGCTCAGATTTAAATACCATAAATTTGCTAAGGGTTTTAAATGCTTTAATTGTTCACCAATTAATTCTTTGCACTTACTCAAATCTAAATAATTTAAAGTCTTTAAGGATGTCAAATGCGCTAATCCGCCACCAGTGAGCTTTATACATCTACTTAAATTTAAATTTTGCAAGTCCGTTAAAGATTCCAAATGCGCTAAGCCATTATCGGTGATGTCAAAACAACCACTCAAATCTAAATGTTTTAAGGTTACTAAAAAAGACAAATTTGCTAATCCAGCATCAGTGAGCTTTTCGCAGCCACTTAGATTTAGACGCTGCAAACCCGTTAAAGATTTCAAATACGCTAATCCATTATCGTTAAGTCTCTTACAATTGATTAAATTTAGACTCCGCAAACCAGTTAAAGCTGTCAAATGGGCTAATCCCTCATCAGTGAGATGGCATCCACTCAGATTTAGATGTTGCAAAGCCATTAAGGGTGTCAAACACGCAAATCCATCTTTAGTGAGATTATAGCATGCACTCAGGTTTAGATACTGCAAAGTCGTTAAGGGTGCTAAATGCGCTAATCCAGCATCAGTGACATCCTGACACGCCTCTAAATGAAGCTCTTCTAAATTTTTACAATCTTTCAATACTAAAAGGTGAGCATCCGTTAGATGAGTATTATTCGAAAAATTAAGTTTTCTTACCTCATCTGAGAGGTGATTTATAATTCTTTTAAACCCCACGAACTGAGAGGCCTGTTTTAATAATACGTTTACTTCAAATTCTAAATGGTTTCTTAATTTATCTAATCCTTCAAGTCCATACGCGAAATTTAAAAACTCTTTTAATTTGACTAAGCTCTCTTCAGTAGGATTAGAAGGATCAAAATCCTCTAATTTGTATTCATCAAGCAGTTGTTTTTCTAAACTTTTTAGTACTTCTATCAGTTCATAAAAATCGGCTAGTTGCATGACAGAAGTGATCTCTTCCAAAGGAACTTTAAAATTAGCATCCATGACACAGTTCAGCAGATGCGTAAAATCCTTTTGTGTTGAATCAACATGACGTTGGTGTTTTTTTTCTGACCAAAAACGCTTAAAATAGAGGGATCTTTCCCTTAACAAAGCTAATTGAGAATGAGGAATAGTTAGAGAAGTTTCATCTTTAAAAATTAGTTGACATTCTTCAGGTGAAGATGAAAGTTCGGAAGATTGAATAGTTGACGCATTAGTTTCCTCTGTATTAGCCAAAGGATTGTTTAAAGCATTATTCTCATTCACAAGAGGGTCATTAATCTCTTGAGATTGGGAATAAGAAAGAGCTGTTGTATTGCCAAGATAATTAGAATTAATCCCTGTATTAGAAACGTTCAAAATGACCCTCCAAATGAATAAAATAAATTTTATTTTATAAATGTTTTAACATTATAATGTATAGATAAAAATCATGGTAATAGTCATAAAATAAAATAAATGGTCGCATTTTAAAAGAAAATTTGATTTATCGATGGAGAACTCTTAAAAGATAAATAAGAAATGAATCTTTATTTATCAAAAGAAAATCACTTAACATTCAGATAATTGAATTAAATTTTTGTTTTTTAAGATTAATGGGTGTCATATTGTTCATTGCCATAAATTAGCCAGGTTCTAATTTTAGAACTAAGATTTGTTCTAGTCACAGATTAAACCAAATTAATGTCGCTTATCATTTAATAGTAAATAGGATTTATGATATCTGAACTAAATTTTTCAGCAAGAAAGCTTTCTTTTTAATAATGCTCTTCTGATATTAGGTTCACTTAAAAGAGTTCTGGAAAAGATCTATGAACGTATTAATTAATACTCCTTTTATTTTTAATAAAAGGAGTGGTAAAAATTTTTTTGCCTTTTACTATCCAACTTTCCCTAATCTGTTTTTTTTAGTTCTAAATTAGACTCCTTTTTCTAATTTAATGACCTAACAGAATTTTGACCTTAGTGTTTAACAAAGAAGTCAAGTTTAATCCAAACTTTTTTGTAACAAGCTTGTACGAGCTTTCGTAAAATAAAATGCCAATTCTCCAAGTTTAACGCGCTTTCTGTAATAGTATTGCTATAAACTCAATTTGACTAAAATTCTATTTATTGATTTTATAATTTCTGTATAATCCAACAATCTCTTAAATAAGATTTGATGGAAAAATAGGTAGTGCTAAATAGGTAAGACTCTCTATTGTCTATTATAATCACAAATGAAATATTTTATTAAACCAATATGTAATTAGTTAGCTTTTTAAAAAATGAAAGTGTTTTCCTTATAAGTCTTGCCCACCTTTGTCTTAAGAGTGCAATTAAATCTTTCAATGTAGCCTGTCTGACCAGATTGTTTGCTAACAGGCTGAAGTAGTTTCATAGTAGACATTAAACTTATCAGTGAAATAGAGGGCTTTTTTTTAATGATTCAAGCAGTTTTGCAAAAAGAAGCTCAGCGGTTTTTTTATCTCGAGAACCCACTTGCCTAGCAAGCACTTGGCGACTTTTTTATGTAAAACGAGCCATAACCACTGATCATTTTTCTTATTTCCTATAAAACTCCATTGCTCATCTCCTTTAAATTTAGCCGCTTCTAACTCGCCTTACTCATGACAAGTGACTTGAGCATTTAAATCCTCAGGCAAATCTATGAACTTAAAAATTAGGTTTCAGAAGAACTCTATTCTTTTTTACCAAATCTGATCAGCAATGTGTACATTTCATGGCTCTTCTCCATTTGATTAGAACAATTAGTCTATCAAATAACTCCTAGAAATGTTGCTGATGTTTCTATTGCCGAAACTTTTTCAAAAGGGTTTTTGGGAAACTATTTGGTGATAAGGGGTATATTTTGAAAGAACTTTCAAAGAGGCTTTTGAAACAAGGTCTTGAACTATTTACTACCCTAAGATCGAATAAGAAGCAGAATCTTATGAAGTTGACAGACAAAATTCTTCTTAGAAAACGAGCTATTATTGAAACGGTCAATGATCAACTAAAAAATATTTCTCAAATAGAACATACACTTCACAGAAATGCCGGAAATTTTTTAAATAATCTATTAGCTGGGATTGTTGCTTATACCCCCCAACCTAAAAAGCCATCTATAAATTTAGCAGAACAGCATCGCTTGTTGTTAATGGCTGCCTAAAAACCCAAAATTCAGGTTAATAATACTTCCTCAATTAAAGATATAATAAAAACTTGAATATGAAACCGATACTGCTTGCTAGAGTTTCAAATAAAGAACAAGAGAAAGGTCTCAATCAATTCCTACTCAGGAACAGTGCTTGCGAAAATATGCCGAGAGAAAGGACTTGTCATTAATCAATTCTTTAAAGTCACTAAGTCTTCATCTAAAATACCTGCAAAGAATTTAAAGAGATTCTTGAGGGCGTTCGAGACTAGTGAGCTATAAGAAACGTCCACAAAGTTGAGACAACTGACGCATTTACCACTTTTAATTGGCATTTTCTCTTCCAGCAGGTCAAGTTGATTAACAATTCCATATCATAGAGTTTAAATAAAGATTTTCTGCCAAAATTGTGCTAAATTACCTTAAGGCTACCCTTATCGATAGCAGGATTAATAGGTATGTAATATAAATAGCATTTGCACTTCTTAATTTGGTAAATCGTCATAGTCTGATGAGTCCTCGTCAGTTGAACAACAAAAATAATCTCTGCATACTTCCTTATTACCTATAAAAAAATCTGCTGAAGCAACTTGGCATTGCTTTTCTGAGTTCATGACTATCAATTGTTCCGTAAATTTATCACTGTAATTTTTTTTATATTTAACTTTCACTTGTTTTATGGCCTCACGAAAGGATTCTTGACTTACTTTTTTAAATACAAATTCTCGTAATCCCTGTTCAGTAACAATAGCTGTCTCATTGGTCCCTGTCATTACATGCTCATATTCAGGATATCTTTCCTTATCAAATTTTCTTTTCTTCAGTATTACATAACTTGCTGAAGAAGCTGCATAAGTAATATCATAAATGCATACTTGATAAAAACGTGCTTTCTCTGTAGGTTGTGCTAAAGTAATGTGCACTCTATCGCCTGTTTTTTGTACTTTTGCACATGACTTAAAAAATTTCTGAATAATCGGCGGCAAAGTTTGGTTTTTATAGCTTTTTCCATCATGGGGGCAGTTCCAGTGAATTCTTCTGAATCTAGTATTTTTAAATTCTTCTATTTCATGTATTTTCGTTCCGTTTATCCCCAGCTCAACCCTAACTCCTTTATTTTTAAGTTCTTCAATCCTCTCCAAAGTTATTTTACAATTTTCACAGGTATATGTCTCTTCAGTTTCATCTGAAAATATTCTCACAGACTTACAGTCAGAACAATGAATCTTATCATTTAATTCTGTTGCAGTAATGGAATGAGCCAATGATTTCTCAGGTGAATGGATATTTTTTTTATCATGTTTATTAATCAAAGCTAAAGCAAATGAGAAATTTCCTTCCCCTATCAAAAGTCTTTTTTTATGATTCCCAGAACAAACATCTGCTATTTGCGTTGGTAAACTTGTAGACTGGCTCGCTGTTGCATTTATCATGACATCTCTCTTGTATAAAACTTTTTACTGAAAACAAAATCTATCAAAAAAAACTTAAAGTCTACTTAGCATTTAACTTTATTTTCTGATTAAAATAAAAATGCAAACTTTCAGTATTAAGTTATTTTTTTATCCATTCTTAATTTAACCAAAATTTTATTTATAGATTGTGCGGTTGTTCTTGTGTAGTCTAACCCCTTAAATAAGATGAGATTTGATAGAAAAATAGATATAATCTGTAAATTTTTTGCTTATTAAAAAGTTAAGCCACAAAATATTGCTTTTCATTACTGCTATAAAAATTTGCAAACGTACTCTTTAAGCTTTCTACAAAAAGGCTTTCCGGCAAACTATAATACCACTCTTTGCCAAGTTCTTCAGCTCGACAATATTTCTCTGTTATTGTTAAGTCAGTCCATCCCATTTCATTTTTAAATTGCTCAGCAATGCTTTTATTTTTTTTATCAGCATCTTTGCAAGGTTGCGTTCTGTTATTCAAAGCTTGCCTGACATATGCTGCTAGATTCATTGGCATAGGAATTTTTGCATTTACCTTGGCTTTGTCTACTTGTTGCCAGTAAACTTGAAGAGCTGTTTTGATCTTCCCAATCCCAAATTTTTTAATCCACCAGATTGCATGCTTTTCTTCAATGCAGTCTCCTTGAACAGGCTGAAGACGGAGAAGATAATCCAAAAATTTCTTTTCGTCTGAATTAAAGTTTTTTTTCCAATCCAGGTTTTTAAAATTTTCTTTGTTTAAATTTTTAGGAATGGAAGGAAGAGGTTTATTTAACGAAATAGGTGATTTAACAAAATTTTGTTTGGTTGAGGACTTTGTTTTTAAAGCTTCATTTTTTTGATAGGTCAGTGATTTGTTGCTATCATTGATCTCATTTAAAGACATAGATATCATTGATATATTTGTATATGTCGTCTCATTTTCATGACCACCTGTTTCGATTTTTCTAAATAGGGGGTACAAGAATTCGAGCCCATGGGACGTAAGTCTTCATTAAGAGCTGTACGCATGTATTTGCCCATATGTTGGGGCATAGGAACAGTAGGATCTAGTTTAGCTCTTTCGACTCTTTCCCAATAAACTTGAAGAGCTGTTTTGATCTTCTCGATCCCAAAACTTTTAATCCATCATGTGGCATGGTTCTTTTCAATGGGATCACCCATTTCAGGCTGAATATTTAGCAAGTAATGCAAAAAACTTTTTTGTTCATCCGAAAATTTAACAGACCAATCTTTTTCTTTGGTTTTAAATTGAGGAGATTCTGTTTGAATGGAGGGAATTTGTAGAGTTGATGGATTGATTTGCATCTCTGGAATTGAAGTTGATAAGGAGTGATTAGTCTGCTGAGTAATGGAAGAAATCTTTTCTGGATAAATTCCTATATACATAACATTATTAAGCAAGTCAGGCCCTATTTTCATAGCGCGAAATTCTCGAAAAATAAGCCCTTTATTTTCTAAGTAAATCAAAGCATTTCGGCTTTGTATTTCGCTAAAACCGAACTTTTTATTAAAATATTTATAATTCAACTGTAAAAGATCATCTTTGAACTTTTTTCCATAACCTACCATTTCGCTCGTTTTAATATCGTAAGTGGGGATAGGTCGGTACCAATAAACAATGTTAGCTAAGATTAAAGCAGCATTGGTTTGAATTTACCTTTTTCATTGCGAAGATGAGCGTACCACTCATTGGGAATAATATTGCCTTGTATGGCAATTTTTCCCACCTGTTCAACGATTTTATTGATGGTATAAATCACAAAATTCTCCTGTTTGTTGCAGGAGGTGTTAAAATCAAAGTATTTTTAAGTGTTTAATTTTTTAGTTAATAAGAATAAAAATGCTTAAAACTGTATATAAGCGAAAAAAGATAGAACATTAAAAATTTTGGGTAACGCTTACTTTGTGGCAAAAGAATTAGGTATCTACAAGTTTATTGGCGAGAAAGAGCAGTAGATACTTTAATTCTTACCGAACAAAAATATTTATCTTCCAGAATGAATTCCATTCATGAAAGGCAGAATGAATAACCCATCAATTCTTAAATAGTACTCACTTTCTATGAAATTTCTTTAATGAAAAAAATTACTAAACGATCCGAAATATAAAATTTCTGAGGCTTTAAAAACTTCTTATCTTCGAGAATTTGAAAACCTATTTCACGCCTGGTCCAAAGAAAATATTATGCAAGTAATTGATTGAGGATTACGCCTTAAACTTTGGCATAATTGATTAAGTACTCCAGCCAAAATTAGACAAAATATCGTTGAAGCCATAAAAGAATTGAATAATTCGCTATTTGAATAATTGCCTTATTGGTTTACGCTTGCGTAATTTTAAAAATTATTTAATGCTTAAAACGCGAAATTACAGCAATAGAAAACTGTAAAAGGAACGAAGGAAAAAATGCCTGGTATTGGGTTCTGGTCAGAACTTTGAATATAGGGGTCTGTTCAGTATTCGGAATATAAAGCGCATTATAAAGAAGCGTTGAAGATCACGATTGGTTTTAAAAAAGAAACAGAGAGAAAATTTAAATGCTAGCGATACTTTTTATAGTGATCATTGCTTTCACTTTTTCATTCACATGGTGGCATAGGCTATTCACAGAACTTGACTACTTTCAAATCGACTACACAAAAGAAACAAAAAAAAGGATGTTATGGGTGATTTTTGGAAACCTTCTAAGCTTAATACTGCTGTTCTATCTCTTACGATCTGTGTTTTTACACTTAGTACCGTAGCTCCTCTGAGTGCTGACCCACAACAAGTTAATCTCAACCTTAATTATATTGGCTTTGCCTTACGCATCGAAAAGCTTGTTGAGAAGGTAAATCATTACCGCAAAAAGGGCGACAGCAAAAAGCTCATGGAAACCATGTTCGATATGTAAGCTGAAGTCGAGGGCTACACTGGCCAGAAAATTAATCTTGATAAGACTATTGATCAGATAGAACAACGAGTCAAAAATCAAGGTAGAAAGGTCGATAAAAAGGTTATCAAACAGCTCAAGAAAGACTTTAAAAAACAGGAAAAGAGAACTAACCATAAAGCCCTCTATATGGCTAACTGTATGGAATTTGATTTACCTTACCACGCCGAAGATGAACAATTTCTCTTTGATAATCATATCAACATGGCTAAGCATAGTCATGGCGACAAAGATAATGACAAAGGTGATGAGATATGTGTGCCATTACGTGTCACTATTGGCATTACAGTAACCCTTTGCGGTCTATTCCTTTTGTTCGTTCCAATTCCAATATGCAAACAATATGCCCCTTATGTTATCGAAACTGGACTTGCTTTCTTAGTTGATGAAGGAATCACTCAGTGGGAAGATAAAGACAAGGATAAAAAATGAAAGAAAACAAAATATATTCCATAAATGGGATTTTTTTAGGTAAAAGATATGATCATGGAAATTCTAGCAACTTTGAATCAGTAAAGTGAGTCAGCGAAGAAAACAACCGCTGTAAATTTTAGAATTGTGCTTGCTGAGAACAAAGAAAGAGTTCTTCTCATAAATATAGAGATTCTCAAGGTTCTGCTCTTTGAGTTCCTTGTCTGACTTATTTTATGCAAAAAATATTGAAATTTTTTTTCTTTTTAAAGGTTTATTGGAATTGTAAAATCTTGGTAAGTTTCATAAAACGACGCATATACCGTATGTTTTTTGCAGAAAATCCCTTCATATCTGAAAATGCTGAAATGAGATCTTTAAATAGCTTCTCAATGACTTTAACTCCTTACCTGCTTTGTCTTTCTTTTTCTGAAATGATGACTCCTATTTTTCGATAGATACATATCATCTCGGAGTTAACTGCTGTGATTGCTTTAAGCCTAGCTTCTTAGATTTGTTGTTTAAGATCAGTCAGCGTTTTTGAGTAAACGTTTGTTGTAAACGCATCTTTCTTGTAAAAAAGATATTTATTTTTAAGTAGGCTATAGAATCTATAATGGCTTCTAGAACATCTTCTAATTTTACTCCTAAAAAATATCGTTTTTTTGATTAAGTATGGATTTCTCCCCTATTTACCCTGGAACCGATGTCGAAAATAATAGAAAATAAATAAAACAAGTATCGCGGAAAAATTTTGTAGAAAAAAAGTTTTGGCCTGTAACAACAAGATATTAGTCTATTAGAAGCTATTTAAGTAATACTAGCCAACTACATAGGTTACGATCAAATTACTACCGGAATTTATGGGCGATATTTAAATTCATTCAATTGCTTTGAAGACGCTAAAAAATGAGAGGTATTTCTATGAGCACAGAGAAGCAATTAAGTCTTTGGGAATAGGTACTCCTGTAGAAGAAAATATTTTATTTTGGAAGGAAATGCAGGATTTGAAAGAAACGCAAAATAACCTTCGCGCGGATTTTTTCAAAGGTACGATATAATGAATAAAGAAATTCAATTTCTTAAGGAACAGATTAAGCTTTTAAAAAGTGAAAAAACAGAATAAAAAATATTAATAGAATGGTGTTTTTCTCTGATACAAAAATACGGATTATTTCAATTATATCCGAAAAATTGTACCAATATTTGTAAATTTTTTTTGTAGATTTATATAAGTAATGCTATTCACGTAAAAATATTCGAGTATGCGAGTTAATACTCTTTTAATTGAAAAACAATTGAATGATTTTTTAATTTGAAAGCGGATTGAAGCACTTTTCTGCTTGTAGTAGATGAATACAATAGAATTACGGATGTGGTGTAATAGTGACCTTGCCCCCTGATTCCATCCAGAGTTAAATAGAAATTCAAGCAATTAATTACTTGTTATTTTCACTTAAACTTCTAATAAATTGTTTTGGGCTTAGACCCTTTAAACTTGTATGAAGACGATACTCATTATAGTCTTCGCGCCACTTTTCAATCGTGCTACGAGCATCCTTAACATTTAAAAACCAATTTTCATTTAAGCATTCATCACGAAGCTTTCCATTGAAACTTTCAATGTAACCATTTTGCATTGGCT
>NZ_BCPZ01000351.1:0-2741 GCF_001950615.1 Candidatus Protochlamydia sp. W-9 | reverse complement strand
CTTTAGAATTCAAATAAAAAATTTTAAATTAACATTATGAAAATCTCAAGAAAAAATTTAATATATAAAGAAATTTTCTAAAAATCAAAATAACCAATACGATAAAAAAAGTGAAAAAAATATTCTATAGCATTAAAATAAATTTTTTTAAAACTTATGAGATTCATATGCAAAAAAATGCACCTATTTTTAATTATTATAAACAATCTATCCCAATCTTAACTGATTTTTATCAATTAACAATGGCATATAGTTTTTGGAAAACAAAGTTACAAAACCAAGAAGCCGTATTTCATTTGTTTTTTCGTAAGTCCCCCTTTCAAGGAGGTTTTACAATTGCTGCTGGGTTAGAATACGTAATAGATCTACTTGATAATTTTCATTTCGATCCAAGTGATTTAGCTTATCTAGAACAAATGCGTAATTCTAATAATGAAATCTATTTTTCTTCTGAATTTCTAGATTATCTATCGAAATTACGATTTTCAGGAAATATTGATGCTATGCCAGAAGGCACAGTAGTCTTTCCTTACGAACCTCTATTAAGGATTCAAGGACCATTAATCGAATGTCAACTTTTAGAGAGCATTTTTTTAAATTTAATAAACTTTTCTTCGCTTATTGCGACAAAATCAGCGCGTATTAATATAGCGGCAGGCGGAGAACCTGTTTTTGAATTCGGATTGCGAAGAGCACAAGGGATTGATGGATCTCTCATTGCTAGTCGTGCGGCTTATATAGGAGGTTGCCAAGGAACTTCCAATGTAGCAGCTGGAAGAATATTCGGTATTCCGTTGATAGGAACACAAGCTCATAGTTGGATTATGATATTTGATGAAGAACTAGATGCTTTTCAGGAATATGCCAGAGTATTACCGGATAATTGTATTTTTCTCGTTGATACCTATAATACGCTTGAAGGTGTGAAAAAAGCAATTCAAGTAGGAAATTGGTTAAAAAGTCAGGGAAAAAAAATGTTAGGAATACGTTTAGATTCTGGCGATTTAGCTGACTTAAGTATTAAATGTCGTAGTTTACTTGATCAGGAAGGATTTACAGACACAAAAATCATTGCTAGTAATGACCTAGACGAAGACATTATCAGTGAACTTAAAAGGCAAAATGCTCAGATCACTAATTGGGGAGTTGGTACTAGTCTTGTCACTGGAAAAAATCAATCAGCTTTAGATGGTGTGTACAAATTATCCGCTATTCGCAATTTAGGAGACAAATGGAGATATAAGTTGAAGCTTTCTGAACAAATGATGAAGGTATCTAATCCAGGTATTTTACAGGTTCGCAGATATTATTCGGATATAGGAAATATTGGAGATGTGATTTACGATATTGATCAAGTTCCAACTGAATATTGCAGAATTGTTGATTGTTCGGACTTTACTAAGCAAAAAATCTTAAAAAAAGGCTTATTCAGCAGAGATCTTTTACAACCTATTTTTAGAAGTGGGAAACGTATTTATGAACAGCCTAGCTTAAATGAAATTCGTCAAACAACTCAAAGAGAGTTATCTGGATTCTCAAATGAGGTAAAAAAAATTTTAAACCCTCATTTATATGAGGTTGGTATAGAAGAATCCTTGCACAATTTAAAAATGAATTTGATAAAAAATATTCGAGACCGAACATTAAAGTAGTTCATTCATATTTAGGAATCATAAAATGAAAACGGTAGTATTAAAATTTGGTGGAAGTGTCATCAATTCTATTGAGAGTTTTCATGAAATAGCTCATTCAATTGCTGAAAGAAAAAAACGAGAATGTCATATTTGTATCGTTGTATCAGCAATGTACAAGACTACAGAAAACCTACTTGGATTAGCAAAGTATGTCTCCAAATCTCCTTCTTTACGAGAATTAGATGCATTAGTAACTACAGGAGAAGTGATTTCTGCATCATTATTAGCTATAGCACTTAATGATATAAAAATCCCTGCTATTAGTTTGACTGGTAAGCAAGCTGGAATTTTAACGGATTCTAATTTTACAGATGGAAATATTTTAGCTGTTTCATCAAAACTTGTGTTAAAATTAATGAATGAGGGAACTATACCAATCCTCACAGGATTTCAAGGTGTTAATCTAAATGATGAAGTAGTCTCTTTAGGTCGTGGAGGTTCAGACTTAACCGCAGTTGCTATTGGCGCAGCATTAAATGCAGATACTATAGAATTTTATAAAGATGTTTCTGGTATATATTCTCCTTCAAACTTATCTGATTGTTTGAATAATAAAGCAATTGCGTACCTAAATTACTTTGAAGCATTATCTCTTATTAGGCAGGGAAGTCATCATGTAATTTGCGAAAAAGCAATTAAGTATGCAGAAAAGTATAATGTAAAACTTAGAGTCTGTTCTCTTTACGGATTGCATAACACATTAGAGGGCACTTTTATACATGCATAAAATTACAAATTTTAGTTTCTTGTATTTAAAAAAAATATTGGCTAATTTTAAATTTTTTTAGTTGACCTTGCCCCCTGATTCCATCCAGAGTTAAATAGAGATTCAAGCTATTAATTTCTTGTTATTTTCACTTAAACTTCTAATAAATTGTTTTGGGCTTAGACCCTTTAAACTTGTATGAGGACGATACTCATTATAGTCTTCGCGCCACTTTTCAATCGTGCTACGAGCATCCTTAACATTTAAAAACCAATTTTCATTTAAGCATTCATCACGAAGCTTTCCATTGAAACTTTCAATGTAACCATTTTGCATTGGCT
>NZ_BCPZ01000350.1:0-277 GCF_001950615.1 Candidatus Protochlamydia sp. W-9 | reverse complement strand
TTGGCGGTCAATCTCTCAATCCGCCTAGACGTCTTAGCCTTGGTGCGCCTTTACCACACCAACTAGCTGATATCCCATGGACCTCTCTTTAACCGCGAGGTCTTGCGATCCCCCACTTTAATAAAAAAAAGATGTCTTCTTTTCACCCTATCCGGTATTAGCGGTCGTTTCCAACCGTTATCCCAGAGTTAAAGGCAAGTTATCCATGTCTTACTAACCCTTCCGCCACTAAACCCGAAGGTTTCGTTCGACTTGCATGCCTCATCCACGCTGTCAG
>NZ_BCPZ01000349.1:0-177 GCF_001950615.1 Candidatus Protochlamydia sp. W-9 | reverse complement strand
TCTTGCGATCCCCCACTTTAATAAAAAAAAGATGTCTTTTTTTCACCCTATCCGGTATTAGCGGTCGTTTCCAACCGTTATCCCAGAGTTAAAGGCAAGTTATCCATGTCTTACTAACCCTTCCGCCACTAAACCCGAAGGTTTCGTTCGACTTGCATGCCTCATCCACGCTGTCAG
>NZ_BCPZ01000348.1:0-140 GCF_001950615.1 Candidatus Protochlamydia sp. W-9 | reverse complement strand
AAGATAAGCAAATAGAGGAATAAAAAGGTTCTTCTTTAAATAAACAAAGCGGCTATAACTAATTAAGTTTGGAAATTCTTTAACTAAGTATTTGGTAACATACCCATAAAAGTGCTTAAATGTTCGATAATTTGATTGAT
>NZ_BCPZ01000347.1:0-141 GCF_001950615.1 Candidatus Protochlamydia sp. W-9 | reverse complement strand
GGGGAAGAGAGCACGATGAGGATTATGATGGACGTAGAAGTCATCGAGGCAGATCTTCAGGTGATGAGCCTATGAGTCGTGAAGAGGCAGGTCGCCGAGGAGCGGAAGCTCGTTGGGGAAGAGAGCACGATGAGGATTATG
>NZ_BCPZ01000346.1:0-38091 GCF_001950615.1 Candidatus Protochlamydia sp. W-9 | reverse complement strand
GTATAGGTATGATGCAAAAATCTTTCTATGTATATTATTTAAATAATTTTAAACGATAACAAAAATATAAAAATTATTTTATTAATTTTGGAATAAATAAATATTATTTTACAACTTTTTATTAAAAATCTAATAAAACATATTTTCAATTGATTTATGGTTTTTCTAAAAAAATATCTTATATAAAAATTAAATAGTTATAATTGAGCCTCAAATAAAATAAACATAGGCAAGTACATGAGTTTAGAAACTTCCAATATTTATCCTTATATATTTCCAGCATTTAAAGAATTAGAAAAAAAGCAAATATTTTTTAATACAAATGTATATACAAAAATTGGGATAAAAATATTCTCAAAATTGAGTGTAAAAGATTTAAAATTCGCAAAGCAAGTTTGCAGGGAATGGAAACAGCTTATTTCAGAAAAAAATTTATGGAAAATAAAATTAAAACAGATTTTTTTAGAAAAAAAGTTAGCAAAAAATTGTATAGAATATTTGGATGAACGGCAAATTCGTTCGTCTTTGGGATGCTATAACAGGAAACTGCTTACACATTTTGGAAAATCGTTTAGAATCTCAAGAAGTAACTTTTCTCTCTAATAAAAGGATATCAGTTTCTCCCAACGGAGGGCAATTATTGATAGATATGAAAATTTTCGATTATTTCCCTTCTAAAAAAGAAGACTTTGAGCCTGAGGAAAACAACTCTTTAACACAAGAATTGACAGGGAGAGAATTAAAAAAGAGAAAAGTCAGAAGTGTTAAAAACAAAGAAGGTAGTAGCAAGACCTCGTACGAATCACAGAATAATCCGTCTTTTTCAAAGAAAAAAAGAAAAAAAGAGGATTAATAAAAAATCCATTTAAATTTTAAAAGCTAGTTTTTAACGCAAAAAGATATCGTGTTAAGTTAGCGATGTACTAATACTTGCCGAGGTTAAATCTCGGCAAGTACATAAACCATTCAGCTAATTTTATATACTACAACTACGATTCTCTCTATAGCCAAAGCTACAATTACAAGGCAAATAACTTGATCCCATTCATCAATGTAAAGTCAGCTCTATCGCTTATCGCAAACAATGGCTGTCAGTGACTGTGAGTAGAGCAATCTTTATCTTTGAGATTACCCACCCACATTTATCAAAAAGCAAGAAAGCTCTATGTCTTAAATGGGATGACCTTAGAAGTAATAAGCCATGCCAATTTTAGCTCCTTTTCCGCGCAAACCGTGTTTTTCCCGAGAAAGAGTAATATTATATCCCACGCCAGCTGTTAAAGTCCAATTAGCGTTAAAGCTATAATCTAGACCTAAGGAGTAATTGGGACCATTGGAATGACTTTTACTAGAAACAATAGGTTTGATTTTGGTATGCGTATGACACCAAGCATATTGGCAAATCCCTACCACAGTCAACTTATCTGTCAATTTATAAGAAAAATCTATTCCTACATAGGGACTGGAAGAGCGAAATCTTTCTTTTAAATCAAATAGTTGAAAATGTTCAAAATCTACATGTGTTTTTAAATAACTAAAAGTAACTCCAATAGAAGGGAGAATCATAAATTTATCAGTCACAGGAATGTATTGACCTAATCCAATGTATCCAGACGTAAATTGTGCATGTTTTTTACCTTCCCCAATCATAAAGCCGCTTTTAAACGCCAAACCTTTCCAAACTAATAACGTAAGATCCCCTTTGACAGCTCCAAATCGAATCGTGTCTTCTGTTTTTCCGGATTCGAGAATGTCAACTGAAACAAAAGTTGGCCCAATATCTATCTTTCCATGAATTTCTGCTGCGAGATAAGAACTAAAAAAACTCAAGAGGCAAAAGCTTAAAAAGCGAAAATAAGAAAGAATCTTCATAACTGTCCTATGATTACAAATTTACAAAAGACTAATCGTTTACCATTTTGCTAATGGGGGCATTGAACAAAGAATTGCTTCAGTATTTCCTCCTGACTGAAATCCAAATCTCGTTCCTCGATCATAAACTAAGTTAAATTCTGCATAGTGAGCTCTATGCTTCAATTGAATCTCTCGTTCTTCTTGATTGAACGGTTGTGAGATTCGACGCTGATAAATAGGCATAATCGCTTGAATAAATGAATGGCCAACCGATTCCCATAATTGTTTATCTTTTTCAAAATCTCCCGTGTTGTAATGATCAAAAAAAATTCCTCCCACCCCACGTTCTTTTTGGCGATGAGGAATATAAAAATATTCTTTAGCTTGCTGAGAAAATTGAAGATATAAGTGAGAACCAAAAGGAAGTAAGGCTTGCTCTGCAATAGTGTGAAAATGAGTTGTATCTTCTAAATAAGGAAATCCCATAGGGGTCAAATCGTAACCCCCTCCAAACCAATAACGATCTTTTGTCTCAATAAATCGAATATTAAAATGCGAGGTAGGTACATGAGGATTGCTCATATGGGTAATTAAGCTTACTCCTGTCGCAAAAAAAGGTCCCTCTGCTTCGCTTAAAGGAAAACGAGACCCTCCCACTCCAGACCAATTAACAGCCGCTTTCTCAAAAATATTTCCTCTTAAAACGGCAATTTCTCCTCCTCCTTCTTCGTGGTGTGCCCAACTTTTACGTTCAAATTGATGGGTTTTTTCTATCTGTTCAAAAGAAGTGATTATTTTTTCACGTAAAGATTTTAAAAAATCAATGAGTTCTAAACGAGAGGGGTGGGGAAAAACCATAACTTATCTTTTTTGAACGAAGGTTAATGCCTAACTTTATATTTACATTTGTTTGCGTTTAAATCGTTATTCCTTTGAAAAACAAGGATAAAACTTTTCAAATCAATAGGCTGTTTCCAGGTTTAGGTATGCAATCTTAAAACCCTCACCGATTAAGAGCCAGTAAAAAAATAGTCTTTCTTAGTCAAAAAACTTTTAACATTGTTTAAAGCGACAATACGTTAAAGATCTTAATTAATGTCTTCTCTTTGATATTCAATAAGATCGATTCGAAAATGAGCATCTAAACTTGCGCAAATGTTTTTATTATTTTCTACATTTAGGTAATGGGAACTAAATAGATGAGTTTATAAAAATAAACGTCCGTATAAAGCACTCCAAACTATTTTTAATTAAGAGTCAAATAGGAAAATAGCATCACAAAAAGGGTTATGAAGACTGTTTTCTTCTTATGTTAGAACTTGTTACAATTGTTTATTTTATATACCCGTAGGAGCTTTAAAAATTATTTTACTTAGACAAAGGAAAATTTTTGTTAAAAGCTAGGTTGAAAGGAAAATAGAATCTATTTTTAAATCTGGTAAGGAAAGTTAAATGTTTCTTCTGTTTATAGCGAAAATGATACGGCAACGATTCAAAAAAGATTTGAAGCTGTTGTTATTATAAAATGGGGGATCGATTAAGCCATTAAGGTGTTTTAGGCTTACTCAACAAGTAGTAAAAATATTCAAGCGAGTTGATTTAATAACAGAATTTGATAACCCTATTGTTATCTCAACTTGTTATTTATCCTCTACTTCATCTATTTTTTTATTGATAGAATCATTTTGATTCTCTATCGGAAAAGTGGTATTAGCAGCAATTTGTAATTGTTTCCAAGATCCTCGGTCGAACCAACCTATACTTCCATTCCAAAAATAATATAAACTGATGATGCCCCAAAAAGGTAAAATCCAATAAGTCCAAACCAGAAATCTAGGTATTTTTGCATCAAAAGAAGCAATTTCTGGATCTCCATAAATTTCCATTTCATGAGAGATTTCACTTTCTTCCCAATGATTTTGACTTGGCTCCATTTTTTTTCTCCTTTGAACTTAATTCTTGCTCTTCATCCATCATTTGATATTTTGCTTCCTCATCCATACCTAACCGATCGCTTTTCCATAAGTAAAGGAAAATGATAAAAGCACCCCCCACTAGACTAATCACAAATGCATAATGTAATAAATTTCCATATATTCCGAATCCATCTATGACTGCGTATTTATTCATTGGAGTTTACGCTGACCTTCAATAATTTCTTTTGTTTTAATAGGATCTTTTCCCAACCACCAAGCCTGATTAGGAGCCGTAATGCGAGTTCCTTTGGTCATCATATATTGATAAATCGCTTCAAATTGATAATTAGGAATACCAATTGCACTTTTTCCGGTTTCCCTTGGATTAGCATCAAAAAAATGTCGGAAAGAAGGCATCAGAGATCCCGCGCTTGCCGTTTTAGGTGCCCAAAAATGAGCTTTATGCCAATCACGACTAGGTTTTTTTACTCCTACGCGAGAAATATCGGGTCCAATCCGTCTTGTTCCAGCAAAAGTAATTTTTTGATAAATATACTCATTTGCAGAAGAGGGAGGAGCTGGATAGGAGTCTGATCCATTTAAAACGGTATCCTGGATTAGTGTACGCGTTTGATCGGTATGGCAATACCAGCAGCCTTCAATTGCATACAGATGTTCACCAAAAAGAATAAGATCTTGCCTTGAGTGAAAACCCATCGCAGGACTTTTTAACTCATCCATCTGTCGAATAGGCTTACCCAACGGATCATATCGCCATCTTTTTGCATTGCCATGGTCTTCTTCAATAATGCGAAATTCTTGAGGATTAAGCGAATAAATGACCCCATAATCTCGATGATAAGGCTGTTTGACACTATCATCTAAAATCGTGAAATTTTCATCGACCCAATTTTGCAAAATTCCTCCTGAAGGTTCGAAAGAAAACGCTTCTTGCATTTCGGGGTCATACAACTCCAAAATTTGAAATTTCAATTTTCCCAAATTTGCCGAGGAATCCTCTTCTTTTTGAGCTATTTTCGTTGTGGATTGTTGAGAGGCTAATAGCTGCTCGGCTTGTTTTTTAGCTTCGCCTTGTGGTTCTCTCAACAATAAAAGACGTGAAGTGAGCTTAAGCGTTGAATCATCCACTTTCGTGATATATTTCTCTAATTCTTGAGAAGCAACTAAACGCAGGTTGTTGGACTCTTTGAAAGCTAACAGGCTATAATTCTGCTTTAAATGGCGTATATATTGTAAATCACTCCCTTCGATAGAGGCATTACTGATATAAAGGTTAGGATCTTCTACTTCATACATTTGAACTTGGTAAGGGCTTGTCGGGCTTGTCCAAGTTGAATCGACATAGGTTGGAGCAATTAAGACAACAATAATAGATGTAGAAAATAAGAGAATAACACCTATAATCACCCACAGGGCTGATTTATCAAGACGATGCAAAAAGTCATAATGAGAAGAATTTTGCTGAGAAGCCTTATCTTTTTTTCGATTTTCCTGCGTCATGCCGCCAATCTCACTTCTCGAGGTTTTTCTAAAATAATCGTATTAAAAATATTAATCGCAAATAAGATGTTGCCGATTAAAATAATTATTCCTCCTAATCCCCTTAAAATCCACCAGTCGCGCATATCAGCCATAGTTTGAATAAAGGGAATACGAGTCAAATTATCATGAAATTCTGCATAAGAAGATCCCTCTGCCCAGTTAGCCCACATCAACCCTTGCAAAAAGCCACCTAACCACAGAGAAAATAAAAATAATAAACTTCCCCATAAATTTAAGGCGAAATGCCAATCAGCAAGCTTTGTAGACCATAATGGTTTTTTCACTATTGTTGGAATAGCTTGATAAATTCCGGCTATCGCAAAAAATGTAAAAGTACCATACAAAGAAATATGAGAATGCCCAATAATCCAATCTGTTTTTGAGGTAATTTCATTGACATTTCGCAAAGCTTGCAAAGAGCCTTGAGCACACGTAATGAGATAAAAAATATTACCCATCATTAAAAATCTAATAGGGGCGCTTTCTAAATACTTTAGCCAATCTTTTTGCAAGGTGGCAAATAAGTTAAATACAACCGTCCATACAGGAATAAACATCCAAATTGAGAATATGATGGAAGTTGTTTGAAGCCATTGAGAAACCGGCCCGTGAATAATATGATGCGTACCAATCCAAGCATAAATAAAAGCAATAGACCAAAATCCTATCATTGATAAGCGGTGGCTATATATGGGTGTCCCCGCTATTTTAGGAAGAAAATAATAGGCTGTGGCTAATCCCATTGGAGTATAAATTAATCCAACAAGGTTATGAACATAAAACCAGCTAGCATTAACTCTTGACATGCCTTCAGGCAACCAATTAATAGCAAAACTTCCCACAAATACAACAAATGTTGTCCAAATTAATGTCCCCATGCTGTACCAAAGGGAAACATATAATTTTTCAAAACGTCTATTTGCTATTGTCATAAAAAAATTAATGACGATAAAAAACCACCCTAACGCAAATAAATATTTAACGGGAATCCAAGAGACCCAATCAGGCAGTTCAGCATATTCCCAACCAAAATTTGTTCCCCAAGGAAATGAATTGACTCCTAATGTCAATGAAAGCCACCACAGAGCAGCTCCCCAAAAAGCAAGCTTAGAACTCCATATAGAAATGCCACAAAGACGAGGAATAAAATAATACATTAACCCTATATCCACGGATAGTAACCACAACAATGTGACAGTCCCTACGTGTACAGGTCTTACACGACCAAAATGAATATACTCCCCAGCAAAATAATCAGGAAAAATAAAACCGTTGAAAGCAATAAAAACACCAATGATCATTCCAATAATCATAAATATGATGGAGGGATATAAAAACAATTTAGCTGGCCTATCGTCATATGTAACCATGTCACACTCTTTGCAATTTGAATTAAAGGTTTAATATCGTAAAAATTTATTCTTGAAAACGCTTTTTTGTCTAAATTTCTATATCAATTTTGTTCAGATGGATTTGTAGAATTAATTGAAATTAAGCGAAATTTGTCCAAAATGAATTTTGTTTATTTAATAAGTCTAAGGCTTCTTTTCATATTGGTTATGGATTTAGACTTCAACTTTAAAAGGCTTCAAAAGCTGCTTTAGGCTATTTGTAATATTTTCATAAACATCAGCCAACGTTACCCTTTCTTGTACAATGTGCATTTCTTTTTCCAGGCAAACAATTTTTATCTTTGGAAAGAATTTTTTCAGGCCGATCAATAAAAAAACTCTGCAGAACTTTCAGTCCATTAGGGTATAAAAAACTTAACTAAGAAGCTCCAAGCATTTGCTTAGCCCCAATTAACAAGTAAGCTCTGACTCCCTCCCATTAAAACTAAAAAACGGCGTGAAATTAAAAGTCTCTTATCATTGAAGTCGGTATTTAATGAATTGCAATGTTTAGGTATAATTTTCTAACCTATTAATGATCAAGATCCTCCTCATGAAATATCTGATATTTGATCGACTCAGAGTCATCAAATTGTCCTTTTCTCGAATAGTAAATGTAAACAGCTAATCCTGTTAAAGAAGCTGCAATTGAGCTCATAATTGTCCAAAAAAGCATTTTTTTACCCTATCCAACGAAATGAATAATTCATGACACTCAATCGTCACAGCTTGCATTAGGCATTTTTTAGCACCAAAACCACAACGAATTTACAGGTCTTCCTCTTTTAACTCGCTATAACCCATCTAGGCTAATTTCCTTCATTTATCAAAGCTGAATCTATACATAAAATGATTTACAGCTAAATGTAAATTCTCTTCTCTTGTATCCAAATTGAATTTATTAACAGGAATTTGTTTTAAACAATGACTAAGACCAACATCAACAAAGCCATTACCTGTTAGACAAAGAGATCCCTCAAAAACAGGCAAAATATAGCACTGTAAACATCGATTTGCTTGTTTACAGACCACTTAAACGGTATAATTATTTTTTAATAAATTTTCATGCATGATAAGAATAGCAATCTAACAAACTTCTTGGTTTTTAAAAAGATTATTTCATAGATAAATTTTAAAATTAAAAAAATCAATGGGGGAACGAATAACTAGGGATAAAGTTCGCAAGGATGCATTTTTCATTTAATTCTTACGAATTTCCAAAAAAATTAGACTTAAGTGAATCAACCTATAAAAAAATTTAAGTAAGGGGTGAAATTACCAGAGAAACTTTTTTTTCTAAAAAGTTTTTCAAGGAGTAGATTTAAAGAAAAACTCGCTTTATGATCACGAGAAGAATTAAGTAGAATTTACTAAAGAAAAAATCATAAAGGTGCCTTTTTTAATATTAATCGTATTTCTTGGATTTAATTAAACATAAATGAAGAGAACAATAAATTTTATTTTGAGGGCTTATGAATCAATTTTGTCAAATTGTCAATTTACTCAATGAAATTGGAATGCTTGCACAAATTCCTCGATCTGGTTTCGCTTTTTTAGGGACGGGGAAACAATCTATTGCTGAACATAGCTATCGAGTCTCTTTAGTTGCTCATGCCCTTGCCCATCTTATGGGCGAACCCATCGATAGATATAAACTAGTCATGATGTGTTTATTACATGATTTACCAGAATCACGCATTGGCGATCTTAACTACGTTCAAAAAAAATATGTCACCCCCAATATTTCTAAAGCTCTTCACGATTTATCCAATGAATCTGTTTTAGGATCAGAAATAGTCAATTGGATTGAAGAGTATGAAAAAGGGGAATCCTTAGAAGCCCAAATCGCTCATGATGCCGATCAAATTGAGTTTCTTTTAGTCTTAAAAAGAGAACTAGAACTAGGTAATCAAAAAGCTTTAGAATGGTTTCAAAGGGTCAGACAACGTATTAAAACAAAGATTGGTATAAAATTGGTTGAAACTATTTTAGAAACATCTACTGATCAGTGGTGGATAAAAAACCCGGAAGACCCCCATTGGATAGATGGAGGGAAAAAACCAAACATACACTCTTAAGTACTTTTTTGAAATTAAACGGATAAACTTCGGAGTTTATTCATTGATTAACGAATTAATTATTTGTTTGTTTCACTAGTTTCGCCAAATAACTCTTTTTGGAACCGCTGTTCTAAAGAAGGGGTAATATTTAACATCTCTTTAAAAATTCGGTATTTTTCCAGGACTTGTTGGGATCGGGTGGAACAAGTCTGTTTAATTGCTCGAATGAGTAAGTTTTTGGGAGTATGCTCTACATCAATAAACTCCATAATTTGCGTTTGATAACCTAAAGCCTCTAGCAATTGCACACGAGCAGCATCTGTAGCTAATGCAGCAAAACGTTCTTTTAAAATTCCATGTCTTAGAAGAGGATCAAGAGCCTCATTTTGCACTTGTTGAAACAGCTCATGCTGGCAACATGGAACGCTTAAAATGACTTTAGCACCCCATCGCACTGCTTTTTCTAGAGCGGCATCAGTGGCAGTATCGCAAGCATGTAATGAAATGACAAAATCCACTGGTTGCTGAATATTGAAAAGATTGACATCTCCGACATTAAATGTTAAATGCTCGGCATATCCCAATTTGTGAGTAAGTTGATTACAAAATTCAATCACATCTTTTTTAAGATCGACCCCATGCATTTGAACGAAGTATCCCTTGCATACTTTTAAAAAGTAAAAAAGAGAAAATGTTAAATAGGCTTTTCCACAACCAAAATCTACAATATGGATGGGTAAAGAGGGATTAAAATGACAAATTATATCATTGACCATTTCTAAAAAGCGGTTAATTTGCCGAAATTTATCTTGCTTTTGTGGATAAATTTTTCCTTGCTGATTCATAATTCCTAACTCAATAAGAAAAGAAATAGGAACTCCTTCTTCTAAAAGGTAGTTTTTGGAGCGATTATGAGATAAGGAAAGGGATGATTTAGTCGGTGGTTTTTTAAGGATCGTTAGATGCTTTTTTTTACTAACCAAGATATGGTAATCTGCAGATGCTGTGTACAAAAAAGTTTGTTTAAAATGAGGGATCATTTCTCTTAAATACTTAAGAGCTTCTTGTGTAAAATAATTTTGGTGCACCGCTTTATCTTCTAATTGCGTAGTCAATTGATAAGCAATTTGCCCTTTAATTAGTAAAGGACGCAACATCATTTTTTGTTTTTCTTTTTCGAAAGGGGAACTCAAAGTTCCCATTACTAATTCTTGCCGTTCTAAAATTTCTTTTAAAAGAGAATCTAAGTCAATAGACATGTAAGTCCCTAATTAAAAAAAGAAGTTGGTACATGTTCCCACTCATCAGCAAATTGATGAACACCTTCTACAGTTGGGGAGTAATCTTCAATCATTTTTTCAAATAAATCATCTTTAAGGGTAACACCATAGATTCCGATTTCTGCACATTTGATGACTTGGTCAACAGAATTTAAAGAGGCTCCCATAATTTTAGTTTGCAGTTGATACTGCTGAAACGTCTTTGTCAGCGACTCTAACATTGACCAAGGATTTTCTCCTAATTTCTCTATACGGCTAATATAAGGAGCTACATAATTAGCTCCAGCAAGAGCAGCCATCAATGCTTGACGAGGATGGAAAATTACTGTTGCCATTGTAGGAATCCCTTGCCTAGCTAAAAGATGTAAAGCTTCTAATCCATTTTTAGTCAAAGGAACTTTAACAATAATTCGATTAGAAAAAGAATAAAGCATCTGCCCTTGCTGTAACATGTCATTTGTCTCTTGAGAAATTACTTGGACTGTGACAGGCCCTTCTTGATAGTGAAGCAGGTCTTCTAAAATGCTTTCCATATCTTTTTTAGCTTGAGCAATTAAACTGGGATTAGTGGTAATACCAGATAAAACACCTACACGAACAGCTTTTTGAATAGTTTTAACATTAGTTGTATCAAGCCAAATTTCCATTGGATTCCTCATTTATCCATTAAGGATAAAAAACTATAGATTTATTATTGGGAAAATTACATTTATACATAATCGCTCAAGCTACATTTTTTTGGCGAAAAAATATACACATATCTCAGAATTTGATAGTTATACTTAGAAAACTACTATTTTTGTGAATCAATAGAATGCCATAAAAGATTTAATGTAACATAAAGGTGTAATTAGGCAAAGAAAGGGAAACATGCTCTCTTTCTGTTTACTTCGTTTTATTTTTCTCGTTGTTTAATGAATATTCAATAAATTGTTCTAAGATAATTTGAAATTTTTTGACATAATCTGTTGTATCTACTCTTTTTTCATATTGATTAAGGGCGTGTACAGACCATTCTCGATAAAGAACAGGGTTTTCAATCAGACGGCATGCTAATTCAATGTAATCGTCCACTCGACCCGTTTTAACGACATAATCAATACCAAAGTAAGTTGCTGCATAACGAGCCTGTTGAGGTCCATTTTCTTCGTACATAGAAACAACTGGGCATCCAGCTGCCATCGCATCTAATAGGGCTAACCCACTGCCGAAAGGAAATTCGTTGAGATAAAGTTCCATTGAGCGAGCATATTGACTTGGATTGGAATGTGTGCCAAGAAAAAACAACTTATCTTTGACACCATATTGATCTAAAATTTCTTTCCATTTTTCTTGTTTTGTAACCTCTCCAATTGGTGCATAGATAGCTTTCGGGCATTTTTTTAATATTTTAGCAATTGCATGCAACATTTCTTCAGACACTCGAGTATCCAAGTGATGAGAAATGGTTGTTAACACAAAACTATCCTTAGGTAAACCAAGCTCTTCTTTAGAAAAAGGTTTTTCATTCCATCCTTGCCGAACATTAATAGAAAAAGGAAGAACACAACTTTCCATCCCTTGTAAACGAAATTTTTCACGATTTTGCACGTAAGCTTCTTCCGTACTCAAAATAACTAAGTCAAAGCATGGGAATAAAGGAAGAGTTCCATGATCAAATAAAACGCGAATAGGGACAGAAGTTGAACTACTAATTAAACTATTTAATTCATCAGGGCCATGAAAAATAACGACATCAATGGACTGCTGTTCTAAAAAATCCAGAGCTCCTTTCACAGTCAATTCATAAGTAGGTGAATCGGGATCAATAGCAGTCTTTACACCCAATTGTTTGAAATGATTCAAAGTTAAATTCCCTCTAATAACAGAAGATCCAGAATGGTAAGTATTGATTGGATAACTTAGTAAGTGCTCGGCTAGTCTTTCTGTACTAAAGACTGAAAGGTTAAACCATTTTTGATCTGTAAATGTACAGATTGTTGTTAAAAGCTTTGAAGGGGCATGGCCACCATCTACTATTTGAGGAACGATATGAGCGAGTTTAATTTTTTGATTGGGCTGAAATTTGTTAACTTTCCTTTGAGTCATTCTTTCTTGAATATCTTTTTGCAAGTAGTTTTTTGTTAAAGGACCTAAATCAGCCCCTACCGGGATAGCTCCTTTATGAGGATCATACCATTGTCGTAATCCTTGCTCAATACCCAAGGCGACGGCACGATTTGTTCCATATCGATGAGATTCCATATCAAAAACAAATTTTTTACCTAAAGCATATAACCCATTGCCTTGCTCCGTATCTCGCTTAAGTAATTCTTTTGATTGAATTAAACATGCTTTAAGGGCTACTTCAAGAGCTGGAAAGAACTTTTCTATTTGTGGATTAGGCACCATCTCAATCAAATCGAAAGAATCGTTTTGCTCCCAAAGCAAATGTTGGCTTAAAAATTGTTGATGAGGATAGATATCTAAAACATAAAGATAAACATGCTCTCTCATAAATATTTCATGGATGTCTTCAAATTGCAAAATTTGAAATAAATGAGAAATTGTTGGAAAAATGATCAAACATTTTTTAGAACAATACGTTTGTAGAAAAGAATAATAATCAAAACCTTCAACAGGTTCTAAAAATATTAAGGGCCAGCCTGAAATATTTTTTTGTTTAGGGTTGATTTTCAAGGAATAAGAAAAACAATGCCAAGGTTGTTTATATATAGTCAAATTTTCACCCAGTGATTGGATAAAAGTTGATTTAACTTGCTTTAATCTTTCCCATCCTTTTAAAACCACCAATTTTTTACTAAATAAAGTTTGAATTTGCGATGGAAAGCTTTTAAGTGGATCTTCTAGCGGAGATTCCTGAGATAAAATTCCTTTATGAATCCATTGAAAAAATGTCTTCAACTTAGGAGAACAATGCTCATCAAGGCTCGAAGGATTAGAAAAAAAAGTAAATAAATCATATTCAATACGAATGAATTCTAAAAAACGATCTCCTAAAAACTTTAAAGAGGGATATTCTTGACATAAAGACTCTAAAACTAAAAAAGTAGCTTTAAATTCCAACGCGCCTTTAAACACTGCCGCATCAACAAAATTAACAAAATAAAAAAAGACTCGATCTTTCGAAAATAAATCATCATAAGCAATCATCGGAGAAGGTAAAACTAATCGTAAAGCTTCTGTTTTTGATTCCTGCTCATACAAATCTATAAATTGATCTAATAAATCTTTAATCATCCTAATCCTAAAATCGAGTTATTATGGCCTATTTTTACTCATAGCATTTATTTGAATAAGCAGCACTCAATTTGACAACGATTTTATTGTTTAAGGCAAGGCCATTACTTTTCATTCTGTGATTAAAGCTTAGTTAAGAAAAATTGATAGGATAAGGAAAATAAAAAAATGGAGGTTAAAAAAAAGCCCATCAAAGCATTTGATGGGCTTAAAAAATTAGATTTCAAAAATTTGAGGCCTATTCATCGCTACCTTTTGGTTTTAGCCGATTTACATTAAAAGTCTCTCCTTCATTAGCCTTAAATTGTGACTTGTCATTAGTTTCAGCTTTTTTTAATCTACCCATTTGTTGGGCAATTTCATTACTTTCTGGAGCAGCGGCTTGTTTTGGAGGAGCACTTCTTAATTTAAATCCTCTAATTCCTTCTAGATCAAGCCCCTGTGGTTGTTGAGGTGCAGCTGCTTCTTTGGCTGCAGCTTTTTTATTTGGATCAAATGGGTCAGGCTTATATTGAGGTTCTACTCCATTGTCGCCCATATATTTTTTATTTCCATGTTTACCATTTAATCGATGATTAAGTAACACGACAAAACCATTTATACCTTTAAGTTTTATAAATAAGTTCCATTGATTCGAATGTTTTCCGAATGCTTCGGCCATTTTCCCACTAGAAATTGTAGCCCAATTAGCAAAAATATCATCTAACAAGGCTTTATTTGCCTGGTATTTAGGATATAATTCAGCGTCATCTTCTGGAGGCACTTTACCTCCGAAATATTGGCCTAAAACGAACTTAATCTCATGATTAGTCAATTTTTTTGCATGTTGAATAAAATCTGGATTATAAGCTGGAACATCAGGATTTTGAAGATTCAAAGGAGTAACAGCTGAAGGTGTTCCTTCAAGCTCTTTGAATTTTTCTTCTATTTCCAAATCTAACTTCTTAGCATACTCAGGCATCGTTGCTCTTAATTGAGGAACTATTCTTTCAAGAGCTTTAAGTTCACCTCTAATTTCATTAGCATTCGATGGAGGCGTAAATTTAAAAAGAGAATTGGGATTCGCCCTTTCTTTTAAAAGTCTGTCTAGTCTACGTTCTTGACCTATGTTATGCGATTCTTGAGGTGATAACTTTGGCACAGCTACTTTCGGTTGAGCTAAACCGCCACCAGGAGGTGGAGGAGGAACACCCATTCCCGGAGGGGGTGGAGGGGGTGGCACTCCCCCTGGAGGAGGAGGTGGGGGTGGAATGTTACCAGGAGGAGGGGGAGCGAGAGGTATATCTGTATTTAGGACAGGAGGCGCCGTTGGAATATCTGTGTTAAGTAAAGGTGTCGGATCTTCTGAAGAAGGAGGATCTCCAGCTTTAACATCTGAAGTCAAATGACTAGCTTTAACGTCTGCATAAGGAGAAGCTAAATGCGAAGTCTTTTGATCTGAAGAATTTGTATCCGCAAATTGTTGCATTTCCTTTGCCACATTTTTAATAATATTTTTCAACGCTTTTAAATCTTGAGATTCTGTTATTAATTTTGCGTATTCTTTATTATTAAAAATTGATTTAATCAATCCCTTTAAACCTGTCGTTTGCTCTTCAATATGTTTCATCCGCTTATCGATAGAACTTTTCAAATTTTTAACTTCGCTAAACTGTAAAATTTGTTTATTATTACTTATAAAATGTGCAACTTCTAAATAAACAATTCTTTCTGTTTCGGTATTTGGAGTAGATTTATCTTCTTTTGATAGGTTAACAAATTGTCTTCCTCCATGCTCTACCATCCCTAAAGTTTGCCCTTTAACAATAGATTGGCTAATCACATCAACTTGTTGATTAATAAAAGACCTATCAGGAATAGAATTATTCATAAATCTCTCCTTAATTAAATTTAATTTATAAATTAATTATAACAATTAAATATTAAGATTAATTTAATTAATTAAATATTTTTTATATTTTTAATTAATAGATCTGTTATTAATTTTATTAAGCAAAATTCATGCCAATTCAATAAGTTTTTAGAGAATCAGATAGGTTTAAAGATTTCTATCTGACTATGGGAAGAAAAAAAAGCATGAAAGGAGTGACTATAAGGCAGAAAGTTTGAATGAAGACTATTGGAAGGAGTAAATTCTAAAATTTTTATTAGCGAATATTTAAAGGGAGAATGATAAACAAATCCTTTTTTTAAAAGAGATTGTTTTAAAGTATAAACTACATAACGCTCTAGTAAAAAAAATTCAAGGCTATCGGTTTCAGCAAATATATCGGGGGACCTTAATGAATTTTGCCAAGAGAGTAAAGGATGCTTCTCTTGGTGAACCATCAAAGTAGACTTCTCAGAGTTTCGAAGAATTTCCATTTTAGTATAGTGATAGGGCAAGGTCAAAAACTGCTTGGCTAATTCTACAACTAGTTTTTGATCAGCTAATAAAGAATAAAACCAGATACCTGGAACTCTATTTTGATCGTAAACATATGTTTGAATATTTAAAGCTAAAAAGTTTTCAAACCGAGGTGAGAAAAAAAAAGATTTCAATTTCGCTTCTTCCACTTTAAAAGCCTGAATTCCCATGTAAGCCTTTCCTTGAAAAGTATCTACGGATAACTCTTTAGGCAGCGTTTTTTGAATCTCTTTTGGATCACATTCCCAGTTCACAAAAAGGATATCACTCCACTTTTGATCCATCAAAGAAACTTGATTATTGGGATAGTTTTGGACTCGTAGACGATCATAAAGAGTAGGTTTGGTCATAAATTGGCAAATGAAAGGTTTGAAAAATTTAGGTAGGGTTGTTTAAAAAAAACATTTAATTGTCCCTTCTTCAGCAAACTAAAAAATAGCCTATGAAATTTTGAGTCTATTTTCCTAAGCTTTGCTAGATATCTTATGCACAAATATTTCTTAATTAAGCACAACAATCAGCTTTTTGAATTTGAGCTATGTCTTCTATTTCAGTCGAATCACCTAAGGGGAAATCCAAAATTAAATTTTTAATGATTTCCACATCAGAAGCTTTGCTAATCAATTCTCGAAACAGCCTTGTTCCAGAAGATTTTTTTAAATACCAACAACCAACTCGACGCATATCTATACACACCCGTTGATCGGGATGATAATGTAATGTTTCTAAGAAATGTTGGTAAAGAGCTTGCCGGCAATCTTCTAACGAATGGCAAATAGCAGTTTTTCCTTCTAAATAACGTAAAATGTCTTGAACAATCCAAGGCTGTCCCAATGTTCCCCTTGCCACTAAAACGGCATCGCATCCTGTTTCACAAAACATTTTTGCTGCCGATGGGCCATCTAAAACATCACCATTCCCAATAATTTTAATCGACTTAGCGGCTAATTTTCCTCTCTTGATATATTCCCAATTAGCTGGCCCACGATATCCTTGTTGGCGCGTTCGTCCATGAATACAAATTGCTTGAGCTCCCGCTTGTTCCACTATTTGAACGATATTCTCGACTTGAATCTGTTGCTCATCCCATCCAGCTCTGATTTTTACAGTCACGGGAATTTTGACCGCCGACACCATATTGCACACGATTTCGCCAATTAATTCAGGCGTTTTTAATAATCCCGATCCACTTCCATCTTTTGTAATTTTATCAACTGGACAACCGCAATTCAAATCAACAATGTCAAATCCTAATTCTTCAATAATTTTAGCTGCTTGTCCTGCAATTGCAGGTTTACTTCCACATAATTGCCCTCCAATCGGATGCATATTTGCTGCGTAGTCTAAAATATGATATGTGTGCGGATCGTGGCGAATCAAAGCATCCATCTTCACCATTTCGCAATACATCAATCCGGGCTTATATTGGGCAGACATTTTACGAAATGGAAAATCAGAACACCCAGCTAAAGGTGCATAAAAAATTCGATTAGGAAGCTTTTTAGAGCCAATTTGAATAGGAGCTAAATATTGTTTCATTAACGCATAAAACCAAGTAAAAAGTTAACTAGCAAATTTTGTATAAAACTCAAACAAATAAAAGCCACAATAGGACTAAAATCTATCATTCCGAAAGGAGGAATAAATTTTCGGAAAAAATTTAAATATGGCTCTGTATAGTAAGTAATAAATTGCATAGCTCGGTATTCATATAGTTGAGGAAACCATGAGGCAATAATGCGAGCAAATAGCATAAGGGTATAAACTTGAAAAAAAACGTGAATACATTGGATCAAAATAAACATAACTATCATTAATTTTAGATTGAGATATATAAGTAACTATAAATAAAATACTTGCTTGAAATAATACAAAATTTATATTACGATTTGCAATTAAAATTATGAATTCTCAAATAAGCTTATACCAGAAAAATAATTCAAGAAAGACCGAAATTTTACAAATATTCAAAGAAATATCTTAATAAATATACTCAGTGTTAAAAAGCATTAAAAATAGGCGACATGTTAAAGCTTCTTTCCTCTTTAAAATCTATTGGACTTGAACTAAATTCTAATTCTATCAAAGGTGCAGAAGTTATAGAAAGGCTTGGTCGCCCAATTTTAAAAAATCTTTTTACAACTCCTTTGAATTCTTTAAGCCATGTAAAACAGCTTTACATGCAACATCCTATTCTAACGACAGGATTGGATGGGATGCAAGTTCTTTTACGTTCTTTAATAATTCCGTTAACAAAAGCAAAAGATATTGAAGCAACGCTTCATTTTCAAGCAGAACCTTTACTTCCTTATCCAATTGATCAATCCCTACTTTCAAGCCAGATTATCAAACAAGAAAACGATGAAACCAAATTGCTTTTGTTCGCAACCAAAAAAGATTTTTTACAAACGCATTTAGAACAATGGCTATCACTTGGCATTGAATCTGAAAAAGTAAGTTGTACTCAAGCTGCACTTGGGCAATTTAGTAAACAATACTTACCACATGATCAAACATTTTTGATCATTCATTTTGAAGAAAAAACTGTTACCGCTGTTTTAATCAGCGAAAGTTTGGTACTTTTTTCATTTACCCAAAAGGAAGAATTAAAAATTTTACAGAATGAAGATGATTTAGATCAATCTCTTGAACAATTAAAAAAACTTGTCACTAAAATCACTCTTTCTTTTGCAAAAGAGAATCAAAAAATTATCTCCGGGGTTATTTTTACGGGTGAAATTGCAAAATGGCCTTCTATTTATGAACAACTCTCTCAATCTATTCAGCTTCCCCTTTTAACACTTGTCTCAACAGAAGATTCTTTTTCAACTCAAGAAAAATTATGTTATGCGGTTCCCATTGGCTTAGCGTTCGGGAGTCTTCCAGAAGCCACCCCTTCAATTGACTTTCGACAAGGAAAAATGTCTTATCCTCATCCCTGGAGAAGACTTAAACTTCCTATCGCGCTTTACTTTGGCTTAATGTTTTGCCTAAGCTTCCTTTTTTATTTTTTTGGCCAATCCTATTTAAGCCATCAGGAAAGCCTTCTTAAACAAGAATATGTAAATACACTAGCAGGGATGAATAAATCTTACGAACAATTCGAAAATTCTTATTTAACAAAAAATCTATCGGCTCGTGAAAAATCCCAGGGAGAAATTGTTGAAATTACGCAGTTAAATAGACAAGATCTTTTAAATCGCTTGACTTTTTTACAAAAAGATTTACAAGCAACACCAGACTCATTTCCTTTATTTGCTAATATACCCAAAGTCAGCGACGTTTTAGCGTGGCTAAGCCTTCATCCAGCTGTCTCTTTCCTTACGCAGGAGGGAAAACGAGAGCACCACTTGCAAATTGAAAGTTTTAACTACACCTTAATTAAACGACCGATGCAAGGAAAAAAACAAGATAAATATCAAGTGAAAATAGAATTAGAGTTTAGCAGTGGAACTCCCAAGTGGGCTCGCGAATTTCATGACGCATTAATAGCTTCAAACGATTGGGTAGATCCCAAAGGAGAAGTAAAATGGAGTTCAAATCGCGGTCGTTATAAAACCTCATTTTTTTTAAAAGATAAAACCATTTATCCTAGTCAATAATTATGCTTAATACCATTCCTCTCAATCGTGCGATAAGTTATCTCATTGTTATCGGTGTTCTTCCTTTTTTATTTGTTATTTTCACTTTTTTTTCTCAAAAATCAGATTTGAAAGAATTACAAAATGTATTAGAAACTTTACAGTGTCAAGCTTTTGTCAAAGAAAAGAAACAAGCCTTAAATCTTGCTGTAAGGCAACATTTTCATGATGCTGATCATTTTTATATTGATAAACACTTAGAAAGTTTAGTGTTTTTAGAACCAGAAATCGAATCCTTACAAAAAATTGTTGCCGATAAAAATTTTTCAGGTGATGAAAGAATTAAAAAAAGATTGGAATTATTAACTAGCTCCTCAAATAGTTTCATTTTTTCTGAGGGTGTTGTTCAAACATTTCCTCTATTTCAAGAAACGATTGAAACCCTTGTTCACCCCGTTGAAGTCAATACGCACGATTTGCAAAAAATCTTAGCTCTCATTGAAGGAATCCAAGTGGGACCTTATTTACCAGGACCTAATCGCCCTCAATTACTTATTACTGAGTTTAAGTTAGATAAAAAGAAAGTCTATGAAAAAAATGAAGTTTTTGTTCTTAATCTTAAACTTCTGAAAAGAGAGTTTTTATGATCAAAACGAAAGCATTTAAACAAATGACCCTATGGGTTTTTCTAGCATTTTTAGCCTTAACTTTCTCTAGTGCTAAGCGCAACACCTATCGCAAACGCCCTCTACCTTTAACTAGCATTCATATCATTGATAGAAATGGATTTGCGGAAACAATTAGCAATAAAGATCGACTAAATCAATATCAACAAACAGATTTTTTATCCTCTCAACCTTATCAAAAAGTGCTTCGAATTTATGCAAGAGATTCGAAAGGAAATGTACGATCTGTTGTTACTACCTATCACGCTAATGGAAACCCCAAGCAATTTTTACAAATTTTAAATGGAAGAGCTAATGGGTGTTACTATGAATGGCACGAAAACGGATCTATAAGTCTTTCCACAAAAGTCATCGGAGGAGTTGCAGATGTCACACCTTCAGCAGAAAGGTCATGGATTTTTGATGGTTCAAGCTATGCATGGGATGAAGATGAAAACCTTATAGGTGAAATTTTTTACAATCAAGGGTCTTTAGAAGGAATTTCAACTCACTACCATAGTTGTGGTCAAGTATGGAAGCAAATACCCTATAAAAAAAATCAAATTGAAGGTGTTTGTGAAATTTATAAAACAAATGGCGAAATCCTCCAACAAATCAATTACGTTCAGGGACAAAAACATGGATCCTCATTTCGCTACTGGGACAACAAAAATTTAGCCAGCCAAGAAGAATATTGCAAAGGTAAGCTAGAAAATGGCCAATATTTTGATCAGCAAGGAAACTCTGTAGCAGAAGTCAAGCAAGGAACAGGTTTTAGAGCTGTATTTGGGAAAGATTATATTAAAGAAATTCAAGAATATCGAGAGGGAATTCTTGAAGGAGAGGTAAAAGTTTTTACGGCTTGTGGTAATCTTAAGCGTGTTTATCACGTTAAAAATCAAATTAAGCATGGAGAAGAAGTGGATTATTATGACAGTATCAACCCACAAACTATCCAACCCAAACTAGCGTTTTATTGGTATGAAGGAAAAATTCAAGGGCATGTGAGAACTTGGTATTCAAATGGCGTCCAAGAAAGCCAAAAAGAAATGGCTAACAATGCTAAACATGGAGTTTCTACAGCTTGGTATCAAGACGGCAATTTAATGATGATTGAAGAGTATGACAATGATAAATTAATCAAAGGGGATTATTTTAGAAAAGGAGAAAGAGCGCCAGCTAGCCAAGTTATTACAGGTAAGGGAACTGCTACAATCTTTGATGCAGAGGGCCATTTTGTTCAAAAAATTAATTACGTGAATGGAAAACCCGATTTTTAAACTTGATTTAACTCATGTGGATGGTCATTTGAATATTTCTAATTTAAGGTTTAATCATAGTCATCTTGTCAATACAACGCCTCCTTCTGACTATCGCTCTCAAGAAATTAGCGATCCTCCTAGAGATGAAAATAACTCCTTAGTCAATCCTTTGGCTAATCTAGAAGAAACTGGTGCACCAACGGTTCAAGCTCCTGAACTTTTATCTTCATCTCAAGAGCTTCAACTACGTTTTCAAGAGGGAACTTCTCTGACTATTTCTCATTCTCAGTTAGTTTTGTTAAGGGAAAAATCGCCCTATTTTAAGAGTCTATGGTCAGGAAATTTTAAAGAAACTTTTCAACATCCTCTTGCTTTGACACAAAAAGAATTTACGCCTCTGCTTAATTGTGTCATGGATGCTAGCTTTAAAGTTCCCTTGGAAGAGATCACTTCTCTCATTCAACTAGCCGATTATTATGAACTAATAGAAGTGGTGAAAAACTTAGAAGAGCAGCTAATTGATGGGTACAAAGCACAAAGATTTGAACCCTTTAGCCCCACTAAAAAGAGTTTAGTCAGATTAAAAGAGCTTTTAAATTTTGCGCGTCAATGTCAATTAAGCACTTTGAAAAACTATTTAGAATTCACCGTTGTGAGTGCCTTATTAAACCAGTCTTCTCAGTTAACGGAGTTTGAAAAAATTTTAAAGCGTCTCCCAAATGAGATAGAAGCTCTTGATTTTTCAGACAATGTTCATTTGACTGATGACTATCTTTTAGCGTTAAAAGATTGTAAAAATTTAAAAGTGCTCAATCTCAAATCTTGCAAAAATCTTACTGATGCAGGATTAGCGCACTTGATACCCCTGTTAAAAAATTTGCAGTATCTAAATCTAAGCGTTTGTCCTAACCTCACTGGTGCAGGATTAGCGCATTTGACACCCTTAATTGCTTTGCAACATTTAGATCTAAGTTGGTGTGAAAATCTTACTGATGCAGGATTAGCGCATTTGACACCCTTAATCGCTTTGCAACATTTAAATTTAAGTTGGTGTGAAAATCTTACTGATGCAGGATTAGCCCATTTGACGCCTTTAGTGGCTTTACACTATCTCGATCTAAGCATTTGCGTTAAAATCACGGATGCAGGATTAGCGCATTTGAGGCCCTTAGTGGCTTTACATCATTTGAATTTGCGCTATTGTCAAAAGCTTACAGATGCAGGATTAGCGCATTTGAGGCCATTAGTGACTTTACAACATCTTGATCTAAGCTATTGCCGTAATCTTACAAATTCTGGATTAGCGCATTTGAGGCCCTTAGTGACTTTACGACATCTCGATCTAAGCTATTGCCAAAACCTTACCGATGCTGGATTAGCGCATTTGACATCTTTAACAGCTTTACAGTATCTCAATCTGAATCGTTGTACAAAACTCACTGATGCTGGATTAGCGCATTTGAGGCCCTTAGTGGCCTTACAACATTTAGATCTGAATCAATGCCAAAACCTCACTGATGCAGGGTTAGCGTATTTGACGCTCTTAGTCAATTTACAGCACCTCAATCTACGCTTTTGCCAAAAACTCACCAACGATGGATTGACGCATTTGACACCCTTAGTGGCTTTACAGCATCTCAATCTGAGCTATTGCCATGACCTTACCGATGCTGGATTAGCACATTTGACATCCTTAGTTGCTTTACAGCATCTAGAGCTGACTGGATGCTATAATTTCACTGATGCTGGGTTAGAACGTTTTAAAACTTTAGCAACTTCACTCAATTTAATTAAAATATTGCGTGATGTGCATGATGTATGGTAATAAAGATTATAAACACTGAAGGCTATAGTAAAAAAGGCACACATTAGCGCAAACTCTTTTTCTATAAATGTGTTAAAATGCTAAATCCCGTTTCAATTTTTTTGAAGCTGTAATAATCTATTCTATCCAGCTTTTTTGAATTCAGCTCTTTCTTTGGGAATAAAATTTAATATTTTCTACTTCCTGTTGGGCCTTTTTTGCGGGGCAATGTCACCATCACTAACATTGGTATATAAGCTTAATTTTAGGCCATAATAAGTTTCAATAGAGGTCAAATGAATGCCAAAATAGCCTTCACGATTTTACGGTTCAGAATTGGAAAGTATAATTAAAATTTAAGTTACAATGAGTTCTAAAAATGGGTAGTGCTAAAATAGGTAAGGCTCTTCTCAATTATATATTGTAATTACAAATAAAATATTTTATTAACCCAATGGGATTAGTTAGCTTTTTAGAAAATGAAAATGTTTTCCTTATGAGTCTTGGCTTAAGAGTACAATTAAATCTTTCCATGTCGCTTGTCTAACTTGATGGCTTGCTAACTGGTTGATGTTGGCTCCAAGGAATGTTTTTATAATAGACATTAAATTTATCAGTGAAATAGGGGACTTTTTTTTAATGATTCATGTTGTTTTACAAAAAGAAGCTCAGCAGTTTTTTATCTCGAAGCCCACTTGCCTAGCAAGCACTTGGCGACTTTTTTTATGGAAGACAAGCCATAACCACTAAACATTTTTCTTATTTTCTATAAAACAACCTCCATAGCTCATCTCTCAAGTTTAGCCAATTCCAACTCATCTTTCTCACGACAAGTGACTTGTGCATTTAAATCCCTAGGTAAATCATTGAGAATGAAATCCATAAAATCTAGCAGCCATGGCATCCTTACATTAAAAATTCTACAAATTTCATTAAGAGACACTCTTTCTAGAAGAGCTTTCCTGGCAAGTTCCTTTGTTTGTTCGTTAATGAATTTAGTTTTATTGTTTTCGCTTCATTGTTTGCCACACTTTAAACAGCGAAAATTTTGCTTTTCACCTCTTGGATCACCATTCTTCTTTACCAAATCTGATCCGCTGTGGGTACATTCCATTGCTTTTTTCCGCTTGAATTAGAACAATTAGTTTATCAAATTAGATCAGTTTATTGAACTAGCCTTACCTATTTAGCGCTACCTAAAATTATAATTATTGTTAATTCAAATATAAATCATATTGATCTTGTCGCTTTTTCAAATACGCATTCCTACTATCGATCAAATAAGATTTTAAAATTTTCTGAACGACTTAATTTATTATACAAAACATATTTCAATTAAAAGAAAGCTCGAAGTATCCACTATGATGACGTACTTTTTTTGCTGACATATAGACTTGGCTACAAGTGAGTTTATTCATCTTTTCACAGCCGATTCTTTTCCTAATCAAGTGGTGGTTTACGTTTCAATTCATTTGTGAAAGAAAAGAAATTTAATCAAAAAATCATTTCAAAAAAAGTTCTTCTTCTCTGGCATCTTAATTGTAAATTAGGTATAATGAAGAATCTTTTTAACAGCTAATTTGCCTTCTGGTATTAACTCAAACCTACATGCTATCGAATCTCAAATTTTTTAATATTTTGCCGAGGTTGCGATTTTGTTACATCACTTGTGAAAAATTAATAAATTATCAAACTATGCTTTTAAGCTAGCCTTCACAGGTAATTTTTTAAATACTAAAACCTGTTTTGATGTGTCATATAATGAAGTTACTTTTACAAAAGATGTTAGTAATCTCAACTTTCGTTAATAGTTAACTCAAAAAAAGTTTATTCAAAGGAGTCTTTATGTCTCAATCCGCCCCTCCAGATTCTGAACGTAAAAAAGCACTTGGCCTGGCCGTTTCTCAAATTAAAAAACAATTTGGTGAAGGTGCTATCATGTCTTTTGGCAAGCACTCTTCTGAAAAAGAAATGAGTGTGATTAAAACAGGTGCTCTTGCTTTGGATATCGCCTTAGGAATTGGCGGTGTTCCACGTGGACGCGTTGTAGAAATTTATGGACCTGAATCATCTGGTAAGTCAACTTTAGCTCTTCATATCGTAGCTAATGCTCAAAAAAATGGGGGGTTAGCTGCTTATATTGATGCGGAACACGCCCTTGACCCTAGTTATGCTGGTAAAATTGGTATTAATTTAGATGATTTGATGATTTCACAACCAGATAGTGGGGAAGAAGCTTTAAACATTGCAGAGATGCTTGCACGTTCTAACGCTGTAGACGTGATTGTCATTGACTCTGTTGCCGCTCTCGTTCCTAAATCTGAACTTGAAGGAGAAATTGGAGATCAATTCATGGGTCTTCAAGCTCGCATGATGTCACAAGCATTAAGAAAATTAACGGCCTCTCTCTCAAAAAGCAATACATGTGCTATTTTTATTAACCAAATTCGAGATAAAATAGGGATCGTTTATGGAAATCCAGAAACGACAACAGGGGGACGCGCCTTAAAATTTTACTCTTCGGTACGTTTAGATATTCGTCGTACAGGAGGAATTAAAGGACCGGACAATTCCGAAATTGGTAACCGGGTAAAAGTAAAAGTTAGTAAAAATAAAATGGCTCCTCCTTTCCAAATTGCTGAATTTGATATCTTATTTAATGAAGGTATTTCTCGTACAGGTTCTGCGATTGATATGGCAACAGAGTATAATATTGTTGATAAAAAAGGGGCCTGGTTTAGCTACAAAGGGCAACGCTTAGGTCAAGGAAGAGAAGCGGTCAGAGAAGAGTTTAAAAATAATCCAACGCTTTTAGAAGAAATAGAAGCGCTAATTATACAACAGTATAAAGAAAATCGTTCTAAGCCCGCATCCAAAAAAACTTCTATCGGTGCTGCAATAGAAGAAATTGAAGGGGCATTGAACGAATAATTCGTTCTATCGATGTTGGATAAAGCTAATTCTTTATTCAGCATCGATTTAAAGGCTATACCTTGCGTACCTCATGTATACACAGCCTTTTCTATCATTTATAGCTAGAGTCATCTTGCGAATCAGGTTAATTCTCCCAAACTCACAAAACTCAAGAAAGAAGCTGTACTTGCTCAATAAGAAGGCAAGTTAAAGCTTGAAGATCTTCTGATTGAAGATCCAGCGCAGTTAGTGTTTGATTAAATTGATGAATTTCGTCATGAAATAATTGAGTCGCAGCTGGTTTACCATAAACATTTGCAAAATTCATTGTGTGATCATGAAAGGAATCTTGCTTCATGTCTCCCAAGTCATCGGCAATTTGGAAAGCCATTCCAAAGTGTCCAGCACATTTTTTCACGAGGGACAACTTTTCCAAAACCCCTCCTCCAAAAATCCACCCTAAGACAAAAGAAATTTCAAATAACGTAACCGTTTTCTTTTCAATCACTTCTTTTAAAGTCTTTAAAGAAAGATTAGGAGGATTTAAATCTAAATATTGTCCCCCTGTTGCCCCTAAAATTCCCGTATTTTGCGCTGCATTTTCTAAAGCCAATACACATAAACGCTCTTTTTGATTAACGTAGGGGTGTGCACTATCTTTCAAAATCGCAGTATTCCGAGCTAAGCAAGCGTAGCCAGCGGCAATCAAAGTATAGGTCGCCAAAAGAGAAGTTGATTCCCCAAAAATTTTATGCAGGGTAGGAGCATTTCGCCGTTCATCATCGTTATCCATGCAAGGCAAATCATCTGCAATTAAAGACGCTGTATGAAAGTATTCTACACATAAAGCAGCTTGTGAAACATCGATTTGAAAACCAAGGGCTTTAGCAATCATCAAAACGAGAGCTGGCCTAAATCGTTTTCCACCATTTAGTAATGCGTATTCACAAGCATCTTTTAATGGTGTTTTATCACCCAAACAATCCATATTATTTTGGATAATTTGTTCAACATGAGACTTATAAGGTTCTAAAATTGAACGAAAAGACAGTTTGGTTGTTTGCATAAAAGCTCAAATAAAAAAAGTATTTTGAAAGAATTCTGGCCCTCATTATAGGCGATAAAGCATTATCATTATAGGCGATAAAGCATTATCATTATAGGCGATAAAGCATTATCATTATAGGCGATAAAGCATTAATTGAATAGTGATACATTTTCTCTGCCGGTCAAGTTTTCTGAAAAAAAGTTGCGCTAATGGCGAATTTATTTCCCAAAATTCCAGGTGATTAAAACAAATTTTAAATTAATAAGAAGAAATTCGAACTTGAGAGCCAGGTTTGACGATAGAACGATGAGGAATCCAACCGCCGATATTTAAACAAGGGTAAGCTCTAACGTCCATTCCAATCAAAGAACCAGGATTTGTGACTGTATTACAACCGATTTGACTTCTATCTCCAATAATCGCTCCAAATTTACGAAGCTGAGTATTGAAGCGTTGATGTTTATAAACAACTGAGACGGTTTGTTGATCTAATTTAAAGTTTGCACATTTCGTCCCTGCGCCTAAATTCACATCATGTCCTAAAATAGTATCTCCCACGTAAGCAAAGTGAGCTGCATGCGCACGATTTAGAAATAAGCTATTTTTGACCTCAGAATCATGCCCTATCACGCAATAATCTCCTGTAATGACATTGCCTCTAATATAAGCCCCATGGCGAATCACACAATGATTACCAATCCAACAAGGACCTTGAATATAGGCGCCAGGCTCCACAATTGATCCTTCTCCAATAGTAATTTCTTCTGGACGAATTAAATAGGCTTGAGGAGAAATAGAACCTAAGAGCACGCCTAATTTTAATTTCTTTAAATAAGAGGCTAATCGAGTTAAAATAATCCAAGGTGCCGGGTCTTTTTCAAAAAGAGCGGTATGAGTGAAGGTAGAGAGATTGAAGAAATCAGAAGATTTAATATCCATAGAGTGACGATTGTTTCCAAAGCACAGTTAATAAGATTCTAAATCTTCTCATGAAACAAATAAGATTTCCACAGCTTTCTCTAAAGAAGAATATATTATATATAAAGTTCTTCTTCTTCTTTAGAAGGTGTGGGAAAGTTGATAAGTAAGTGAATAATCGAGATAAATGCTCTGTTAATAATCTGTTTAAAACAAGTTGAAAAGTTAGGCTTTATCAACATAAAAAAAATCATCGACCCTTTATCAACGATATTGCCAACATAAAAAGCGTACTTATGAACGCATTTTATTTGTGCAAAGAGGGTATTTTTTCATTCATCCTTTCGTAGATAAGGTCGGATGATAATGAAAGTTTTTAGTGTTTCTAACCATCAATATAACTACTTATTTTAAAGAAAAATCCATGTCATTTCCCATTTTCAAACAAGCACTTTCTTGCCCTCATTTTGATTTGTGTGCCGGATGTTCTCATCAACTTTTTGTTGAACCACCCATTTGGCGTGAAGTGATTGAATATTTTGAAGGAACATTAAATCCTATTTTGCATCAAGGAGCGTTAACAGGTTGGAGATGTCGGGCGAAATTAGCTGTGAGAGGAACAAAAGTAAATCCTATCATAGGATTATTTAAAAAAGGATCTCACGAAGCGCTAACTATCCCATTTTGTTTAGTTCATCACCCTCGCATTAATCAAGCGGTTACTATGATTCAAAACTGGATGAAAAGGCATCAATTAAATCCTTATCAAGAGCACTCGCAAGCCGGAGATTTGCGCTACTTACAATTTGTTGTAGAGCGGGCAAGTGAAAAAGTTCAAATAGTGTTTGTTTTAAATTTTAAAGATTTTTCTTCGCCAGAATCTCAGATATGGCGCGAGCTTCTCCTGGAATTGGCTCAGGAAACGACAAATGCGTTTTGGCATTCTATTTGGGTAAATTTTAATCCCCATGCTACTAACACAATTTTTACAGATAAATGGGAGAAAGTTTGGGGAGAGTCTTATTTGTGGGAAAGTTTTGATGGTGTCGAAATTTGTTTTCAACCCTCTAATTTCGCTCAAGCCAACCTTGATCTTTTTGAAAAGCTATTAGAAAAAGTAAAGTCATGGATTCGGGAGAAGGCTAAAGTTGTCGAGTTTTTTGCAGGAGTAGGAACAATTGGATTGTCTGTTGCCGCAAAATGTACTTGGATTAAATGTGAAGAAATCAATCCTCACTCCAAAGAGTGCTTTTACTACGCAAAGCAACAATTATCTAGCGAAATTAGCCAAAAAATTATGTTTTATACAGGATCTGCGGATGAAAATTTAAATCTACTACAAGGTGCTGATACTGTGATTGTAGACCCTCCAAGAAAAGGATTGAGTCGAAAGTTTATCGAAGGTTTAACGCAATCTTCTGTTGATCAATTGATCTATGTAAGTTGTGGATGGGATTCTTTTAAAAAAAATAAGGAGACACTTATTTATCAAGGATGGAATCTAAAAAAATTAGAGGGATATAGCCTTTTTCCTGGTAGCGAACACATTGAATTATTGACTCTTTTTGAAAGATGATTTTTTTGGGATAAGCGAACATGAATTCAGTGAAATTTTAAAAAATTTATTAAATGTTGATTGAAATGACAACCAAAGTTTGATACAAATCGATAAAACGAATTAATTCATGGAAAAAATGGAAAATTTTGCGCCCATGCTTTCGCATGGTGAAATTTTATTACGTTTAATGTTAGCTGCAACAATGGGCGGTTTAATCGGCCTAGAACGAGAACGCACAAGTTGGTTTGCTGGACTCAGAACGCATATGTTAGTTTGTATGGGATCGAGTTTATTGATGATTGTGTCTCAATATGGATTTAATGATGTGTTAAGGTCGCAATTAATCGTTTTAGATCCTTCACGTGTGGCTGCTCAAGTCGTCAGTGGAATTGGATTTCTAGGTACTGGCACTATTTTATTTTGGAAAAATACGATTAAAGGATTAACGACTGCAGCTAGCTTATGGGCTGTTGCTGCGGTTGGCCTTTCTATTGGAGGAGGTCTTTATTTAGCCGCTATTTCCATGACGGTGATGATTTTTATTGTTTTAGCATGTGTCAAACCATTAGAAAACTATTTATTTAAAAAAAAGTTTTTTAAAGAAATTCGATTTACAATGAAATCCACAGTTTCTATTTCATCTATTGAAGATATTTTAATTAGAATGCAGTTGCGATTAGATTTAACTAATTTTCAAATTGAATCAGAAGGTGAAAAGGAGTTGGTTCGATTATATTTTAAATCTGTTTCTAATATTAATACCTTATCCGTTTTAAAAGCTCTAAAAGAGCTTCCAGGTATCGAAACAATTGAAGCGATCGAATAAATTTGATCCTGTTTTTGACATGCTCTGTAAATTTATTTTATTTTCTCCAACGTGATCACTTGATAAAATAAATCTGGAAACAAATTTAAATTTTAAAGTTGAAGATGCTTCAATGTAAGAGACTTTAAGAAAGTTTTTAGTCGGGGCTATAGTCTATTCAGGAATTGTTTCGTATTTGTTGTCCAACAACTTGATTTATCCGATTTGACATTACCTCCCTAATTAGATTCATTTTAAAATAAAAAAACTTACTATCTCAACAGCAACTGATTCGTTACTATTTTATTTCAGTTTAATTGCTTTAATCTTAGCTGCAAAAGTTAAACCTAGTGCAGAGACCCTTGCAAATATTAAGGATAGATTAAACCCTAAATTGAATGTCCCTTGGAAATTACAACGCTACATTAATCTTTTAAATCAAATCCAAAAACATGGAAAAAAGGAATTTGATATTTTATTTGATCAAGGTCTAGTCAAAGTAATTCCTAAACCACTTCTTTTTTAACTTGGAAATAATAAGGACTGTAATCTGGTCCCTTAGCTCCTTCTCAAACTCCATATGAAGATTGCCAAGAAATTTTTGTTCCCATTCTTAGGGATATCTTAAAGGTATTCTCTCAATTAAATTCTGAAAAACTTAAAAAAACTTCAGTTCAAATGGCTATGAAAGCAATTTATTTGATACGCAAAAGTCTTTAATTTGAGCACTTATTTAACGGTTAAATGGTAAATCTTATGTATTTTACTAAATTAAAACTTCAAAAAATTAAAACCTTTAAAAGATAAGACGTATAAGTGCAATAATGGGAAAAATAATCATTGCCAATCAAAAAGGTTGTAAAATCTTTAGACAAAATATCACGAAATTTATTTTTTCTCCTTTATTCATGTAGTCCCGATAAGAAAAAAGCTCCCCATCGATCAGGTCTTTCGCGTACTTGCTCAATGCCTACTAGCATGGCTTTTTGCAATGCTTGAGCCTTATTAAGTTTTTTCACTCCTATGCCTAAAAAATGGCGATAAAACGTCTCGACCATCTGAAGCGTCAACTCTGTGTCTGGCAATTGCCAATAAGTGGCAATCGTTGACAACGCTCCAGCGGCGAGAAAGGACCAGACGGGTCCGACAATTCCCTCCCCGTGAGGTTTACCCCTACCAGAAAAACAGGCGCTCATAAAAACCAATTCTGCTCGAAGAGCAAGCGCCGCAATTTCTTGTGCATGAAGATAGCCTTGGGGATGACTTTCATCAGGAGTTAGCTTGAAAAGCCCTTCAAAAACGGAATGGGGATCGAGTTTTTCATCCGGCTTTGTGCCTGTCGATCCATGACAGGCCAGATGAATCCAACGCGCATCCGCCATTTCCCCGACAACGCCATAAACAGTAGCCTTGTCTTGTAAGAGAATTTTTTCTTGAGTTGTTTCAAGCAGAGGGGCGACAATTGCTTGTGCTTCCTTTTCCGCAAACTTTAGTTGGCTTCCGGACGTGGTGGGATTCCCAATCACAAGCGAGTTTTTGGGGAAAACTTTAGGAAGCTGATCCAATAATGTTAGGACTTGAATCGAGGGAGCAATGGAAATGGGATGTTTTTCAATCAAATAGGTTCCCTCTTTGTCTAAAAATGCGGCGAAAGGAATTTGAGCGAGATATCCGTCGGGAATAATGGTCACCACTTGTTGGGGGTCTTTGGGAAGATAAGATTCAAGCGGAGCAACCAGAGCTTCATACCAAAGAGAAATGTGTTTTTTAAAAGGTTTTAAATTTTTTGTGTTAAGACTATCATTAAACTCTCCACGAGTTAGCCCTTCTATAAAAGAATCTACCGATTCTTCAATAACTCTTTCCTCAACAGCGAAAGGGAACGTTTGAAGAAATTTATGCGTTTCTTTAATCTCTTCTGTCAAAATTCCAAGAGGCAGCTGCTGGCAGATAATTTCGCCATCAGAAGGGATAATCCAAGCTGTAATGCTGTCTGTGCTTTCGGAAGCAAAAGAATAAACAATCAAGCAAGTGCTCATCTTATGGGCTAAAGCTTGCATTTCTCGGGCTGTGAGTCCAGAAGAGATTAAAAAGCTATCCTTTTGAAATTTAAATTTTTCTGTAAGGGCAGATACCAAGGCACGCGAACGTCTAAAATCTGTGACTTGCAAGGCTTCCTCAGTTTTACCCTGTTGTAAGAAAAGACTTTCCAGTTTTAAGAGCGGTATAGATTGCTCTTTAAAAAAAGTTATCTGCCCCTGGCTATAATTTTTAAGCTTTTGATGCAGTAAAGAATAAATATTGATACTTTTGCGATAATTCTCCTCTGCTAACCTAGGTTCTGACTTGCTATATACTTGCCCTAAGTTGTTATAGCCCCCTGCTTCACTGCGTCGATCTTGTGACTCTTGAGATAAACAAATAGCTTTTTCGATGCTTTCTATTGCCTCATCTTTATTTCCGATGGCTTCATAGCATACACCTAAGCCGTTGAAATAGTTTATTTTTAAATTTGTATTATCGATCGCATAGGATTCTTTATACTTTTCTATTGCCTTATCAAAACTACCTGAGGAAAAAAAAGTATTTCCCAAATTTAATAAAATCTTGGCTCGTAGAAAAGATTCTTTTGTTATTTCTAATGCTTTGTTATAATGTTCTACGCTCTCAGGATACATTTTCAAATTGGAATACGCAATACCGAGACTAGTATATGCTAGCCCCAAGTAGTCTGTAAAGGGTTTTATTTTTTCAGCGATTTTTAAAGATTGCGTATGATACTTAAGTCCTTTCCCATAATCTTCAATAGCACCATAAATATTTCCAAGGAGCGTTATTGTGCCAAACTGGCTATCCAAAGCATTTAATTCATCTTTTTGTATGGTTTCATGCTGAGATAGATTTAAAGCCTTTTCAGCATGGAAGATAGCTTTTCCATATCGGCCAAAATCATTAAATAATCCGGCTAAGTTTTTATGAATTTCTATTGCGAGAAAAAAATCGCCTTGAGGAAGAAATTCAAGTGCCTTGTAATAAGCCTTTTTAGCTTCCTTGTACTGCTGGGCATTAGCATAAGCGCGGCCAATCCCGTTGTAAATCAAGGTTTGTTCAGATTTCTTCTCTGTCAAACTCAATGCAGCTTGAAAACATGAAATCGCCTCTTCATTTTTATCAATGGCAAGGTAGTCGTTTGCAAGACCAATAAGAATCTGGCTTTTACTTTTAGGATCTTGTACAATTTGCGCTATAGATCGCGCTTCTCTATAAAGAGAAAGCGCTTGCTCACCTTCTCCTAGCTCCAAGTAAAGTTTACCTATATTCCTTAAATATATGGATACTTTATAAAAATCTCCTAAGGTTTCTGCAGCTAGCAATGCTTTTTTGGTATGATGAATAGCCATTGGATACTGCTCAAGAAGTTTATTCCATAGAGCAAGATTTTCTTGCGTCCAAATAGTTAAAACAAGAAATTCTTTGGCTTGGGATATTTCGGTGGGTATACAAGTTAACAGTTCCAAAATATATTCTCCACAAATAATAGCACGCTGAAAATCTCCTTGGTTGGCATAAACTTTTGCCATATTTTCAAAAATCCTTGAGGTCATTGTTTTGCTTTCTTCAATGGCAAATTTTTGTCTATCAATTTCATTTGCCATATCTTCAGGTAAAGGTTCGAAAATCCTTTGAACAGCTTTTTCTAAATTTTTCGGAGTAGACTTGTCAATTTTTTCCTCGCTAGCTAATTGATTAAGGCTGTCTTTCCAACGCTCCATATGGCTTAGAATGGCGTTTTTATTTTGAATAAGGAGGTTAGCGCAGTGATTGCCAAATTCGAAATGGGGAAGCAACCAGAGTTGCTCTAGGATACTTTGATAGATCGAGCAGATAGGAATGATCAAATTAAGTTCGTTAGATTTTAACTTTGCTTCCATGATTTCACTGACAATTTCTTCAAGATCGATTAACTGTTGAGCTTGATCATGCTGAATATCGTACAAAAATGTTGCAAAATCGAAAACAGGCATTACCTCCTCTACTATTAAATTTTGGATCTCTTCTATCTCCAATGTTAGTAGCCTACATAAACATTCTCTTATGACACCTATGTCTTCTAATTGCTTGATCTCTTCGAGGAGCAATTTGGCACTGACGAATATATCCTCTTCCGAATTGGATTTTGTGGTATAGGCCGCAATTAAACCTTTTACATGATCTAATAGGGATAGTGTGGGTAGAAGGGGATAATGAAGATAGTAGGGAGTGCTAAATTTAACTGACTCTACGTACATAGCTCAATTCCTTAAAAAAATAAAATGTTAAAAATATTTTTATTTCATGAAGATAAATAATCAAGCTATAAACGACTAAAGTAAAATTTTATTTTAGAATAGAGAAATTTAAGAACAAAAACGCTTAATAATTTTATTACTGATGAGAATAGATAATCATATTAAGCGTACATGTGTTGTTGAAAACACAATTTTAGCTGCAATCATTATAAATCATTTTTTTGGCTATAATTTAGTTGGGTAAGGTAAAAATTTTTTTCTCCTTTATTCATGCAGCCCCGATAAGAAAAAAGCTCCCCATCGATCAGGCCTTTCCCGTGCTTGCTCAATGCCTACTAGCATGGCTTTTTGTAAGGCTTGAGCCTTATTGAGTTTTTCCACCTCTATACCTAAAAGGTGGCGATAAAACGTCTCGACCATCTGAAGTGTCAACTCTGTGTCTGGCAGTCGCCAATAAGTTGCAATTGTTGACAGGGCTCCAGCGGCGAGAAAGGACCAAACGGGGTCGACAATCCCTTCCTCGTGATCTTTGCCCCTGCCAGAAAAACAGGCGCTCATAAAAACCAATTCTGCTCGAAGAGCAAGCGCCGCAATTTCTTGTGCATGAAGATAGCCTTGGGGATGACTTTCGTCAGGAGTGAGCTTGAAAAGACCTTCGAAAACGGAATGAGGATCGAGTTTTTCATCAGGCTTTTTGCCTGTCGACCCATGGCAGGCAAGATGAATCCAACGCGCATCTGCCATTCCTTTGACAACGGCATGAATAGTAGCCTTGTCTTGTAAGAGAACTTTTTTTGGATCTGTTTCAAGCAGAGGGGCGACAATTGTTTGAGCTTCTTTTTCCGCAAACTTTAGGCTGCGTTCAGATGTATTGGGATTCCCAATGACGAGTGAGTTTTTGGAAAAGTCTTTAGGAAGTTGATCCAATAATGTTAGGGCTTGAATCGAGGGAGCAATCGAAAGTGGATGTTTTTCAATCAAATAGGTTCCCTCTTTGTCTAAAAATGCGGCGAAGGGAATTTGAGCGAGATAACCATCGGGAATAATTGTGACGACTTGTTGTGGGTCTTTGGGAAGATAAGATGCAATTGGCGCAATAAGTATTTCATACCAATTCTTAAGGCGATTTTTAAAAGTTTGCGAATTTGAGAGATGCGTATTCTCCTCTGACTCCCCACGAGTTAGCTCTTCTAGAAAAGATGACAATGGTGTTTCAATAGTTCTTGCTTCAGCAATAAAAGGGAGTGTTTGAAAAAGTTTATTCGTTTCTTTAACTTCTTCTGTCAAAATTCCAAGAGGCAACGGCTTGCAGATGATTTCGCCGTCAGAAGGGATAATCCATACGGTAATGCTGTCTGTACTTTCGGAAGCAAACGAGTAAACGATCAAGCAAGTGTTCATCTTGTAGGCAAGAGCTTGCATTTCCTGGATTGTGACTCCAGAAGTTAAAAAATCATCCTTTTGAAGCTGAATTTTTTTTGTAAGAGCAGAGACTAAGGCTCGGGAACGTCTAAAATCTGTGATTTGCAAGGCTTCCTCAGTTTTCCCCTGTTTTAAGAGAAGATTCTCCAGGCTTAAAAGTGTACTTGCTTGCTCTTCAAAAAAAGTAATCTGCCACTGACTATGACTTTTAAGCTCTTGATGTAATGCATCAGAAATGGCGATGCTTTTGCGATAATTTTCTTCTGCTAGCCCAAGATCAGACTCTTTATATATTATCCCTAAATTATGATAACCTAATGCTTCGTTAAGGCGATCTTTTGATGCTTGAGATAAGCAAATAAATTTTTCAATGCATTGAATCGCCTGCTCTTTGTTTCCCAGAGCATCATAACATAGACCTAGGCCAAGGAGAATGCCTTTTTTCGTATCTTGATTACCAATCTTATTGGCTTCTTTATAATATTCAATTGCTTCAGAAAACCTACCGGAGGAAAAAAGAATCCGGCCAAAATTTTTTAAAAAATTGGCTCGATTAGAGTTACCTTTTAAGATTTCTGATGCTTTGTGATAATATTTAATGCCCTCAGAATAATTTTCTTCATCGCAATAGGCACTGCCGAGATTGGCATATGCTACTCCCAAGCCGTTTAAATCAACATCTGCTTTTTCAGCGAGCTTTACCGCTTGCGTACGATAATCGATTTTTCTTGCGTGATCTCCAAACGTACCATAGATACTTCCAAGAATTGTCAACGCGGAAAATTTACTTTCTTGTGCTTGTAATTCGTCTACTTGAATTGACGGATGCTGGATTAGCTCTAAAATTTTTTCTGCATGGTAAATAGCTTTTCCATATCGACCAAAATTTTTAAAAAATTTGGCTAATTTTTGATGAACTATTATTGCCATAAGAGGGTTGTTACCTTGAGGAAGAATTTCAAGAGCTTTTCCATAGGCTTCTTCTGCTTCTTTGTACTGTTTGGCCTTAGCATGGGCTTCACCGATCCCAGAATAGATTAAAGCTTGTTCAGTTTTTTCTTCTGCTAGTTTCAGTGTGGCTTGATAATATCGAATCACCTCTTCATTATTACCTATGTGAGTATAAACATCTGCAAGGGCACCAAGAAACTGCTTTTCAATTTCAGAATCTTGTAACGTTTGCGCTATAGTCAGAGCTTTTTGATAAAAAGGAAGCGCGAGCTCATTTTTTCCTTGCGCTACGTAAAGATAACCTAACTTTTTTAAAGAAATAAATATTGCATCATGATCACTCAACTCGACCGCTATTTTTAATACCCTTTCACTATGATCAATAGCCATTGAATACCGTCTAAGAAGTTGATTCCAGTCTGCAAGATTTCCATGCATCTGCATGATTTTAACAAGAAACTCTTCTTTCTGGGATGTTTTCGGAAGTTCTTGTATTAAAAAATTTAAAATAATTTCTGCATGGAAAATGGCGCGAGGAAAATCTTTTTGGATCCCGTAAAAATCTGCTATGATTTCTAAAAGTGTTAAAGATATTTCTCCGCTTTTATGAATGGCAGATTTTTGTTCCTCAATTTCTTTTGCGACAGCTTCAGGTAGGGGTTCGAAAAGCCTTAAAACAAACTTTTCTAAATTTGTTGGAATAGACTTGTCAATTTTTTCCTCACTAGCCAATTGATTAAGGCTGTCTTTCCAACGCTCCATATGGTTTAGAATAGCGCCTTTATTTTGGTTAAGTAGGTTAGCGCAGCGATTGCCAAATTCGAGATAGGGAAGCAACCAGAGATGCTCTAGGATATTTTGATAGGTCAAGCAGATAGGAATGATCAAATTAAGTTCGTTAGATTTTAACTTTGCTTCCATAATTTCACTAATGATTTCTTCAAGATCGATTAACTGTTGAGCTTGATCATGCTGAATATCGTACAAAAATGTCGCAAAATCGAAAACAGGCATTACCTTCTCTACTACTAACCTGAATTTTGGGTTTTTAGGCAGCCATTAACAATAAGCGATGCTGCTCTGCTAAGTTTATCGATGGCTTTTTAGGTTGGTGAGTATAAGCAATAATCCCAGCTAATAGATTAATTAAAAAATTTCCGGCAT